>DASTBI010000041.1 GCA_035712145.1 Candidatus Eisenbacteria bacterium
GCACTCGCCTCGCAGGCGCACCACGAACGCGTACCGGTCCGGCAGCGTGAGATCCACATCGCGCCGCGCCACCGCGTAGCCTCCGCCGTGCGCGAAGTCGAAGTCGATGCGCAGCGCCTTTCCCTTGGCGCCGGTGTCGGAGGAGAGCTTCATGAGCACCCCGTCGGCGGGAACGGCCGACCAGGGCGCGGTGTTCTCGAAGTCATCGACGACGATCGGCGGCACCGCCGCCAGGCCGTTGCGTGGCAGGAGCAGAGCGGCGAGCGCGAGAAGGGCTGCAAGGCATCGCACGCTCATCCCTTGAGACTCCCCATCATGACGCCCCGGATGTACGAGCGCTGGAGCACCAGGAACAGCACCAGCACCGGGATCACGGTGATGACCGAGCCCGCCATCATCAGCTCGGTGTCCTGGACGTGCTCGCCCATCAGGCTCGCCAGCGCCACCGGCAGCGTGAACTTGCGCTCGTCGGAGAGCACGATCAGCGGCCACATGAAGTCGTTCCACTGCGCCATGAAGCTGAACACCGTCCACGTCACCAGGATCGGCCTGAGGAGCGGGAACACGATGGAGCGGAAGATGTGGAGCTCGCTCGCGCCGTCGACCCGCGCGGCGTCGAGCAGCTCGTCGGGGATGCCGAGCGCGTACTGGCGGATCATGAAGATGCCGAAGATGCTGGCGAGCCCCGGAATCATGACCCCTGCAGGCGTGTTGACCAGGCCCATCTTCTGCACCATCAGGAAGAGCGGCAGCATGCCCACCTGCGCCGGCACCACGAGCCCGATCAGGAGCAGGCCGAACAGCCGGTCACGGCCACCGAAGCGCAGCTTCGCGAAGGCGTATCCCGCCATCGCGTTCAGGACCAGCGACACGCCGGTCGTCACCACCGCGATCAGCAGGCTGTTGAGCATGTTGCGCAGCAGGTCCAGGCGCGTGAACAGCGCCACGTAGTGCTCGGAGGTCGGCGCCGCGGGAAGCATGGGCGGCGGCATCGTGTTGGCTTCGCCGGGCTTCATGAACGACGCCGCCACCATCCACGCCATCGGCACGAGGGTGAGCACGGCCAAGGCGATCAGCGCCGCGTGGAGCCAGAGGCCCGAAGCCCGGCGGCTCATCGGCGCTCTCCCGGCGCCAGCTTGAGCTGGATCCAGGTCCCGACCAGCACCATGGCCAGCAGCACGAAGGCGATCGCCGCGGCGTAGCCCATGCGCCACCAGCGGAACCCCTGCTCGTACATCAGCAGGATCACGCTCACCGTGCTGCGCAGCGGACCCCCCTGGGTCATCACGTAGGGCTCGGCGAAGAGCTGGAACTGGCCGATCATGGTGATCACGCCGACGAACAGGAAGGTCGGCGCCAGCGACGGCAGCGTGACGTGGACGAATCGCGACCAGCCCGAGGCGCCATCGATGCGCGCCGCCTCGTACAGCTCCTCCGGGATGCTCTGCAGGCCCGCCACGAAGATCAGCATGTTGTAGCCGAAGTTCTTCCACACCGCGAAGAGGACGATCGCCGGCATCGCCCAGTGCGGATCTCCCAGCCAGTCGATGGCCGGCAGGCCGAAGCGCGTGAGGCCCGCGTCGATCAGGCCGTAGCGCGGGTGGTAGAGGTACTTCCACACGATCGCGACGCCCACCAGCGTGGTCACCACCGGGGCGAAGAACACCACCCGGAAGAGGTCCTTCCAGCGCGCCAGCTTGGAGCTGACCAGCATCGCCACGCCGAGCGAGGTGAGCACCGACAGCGGTCCGCCGAGCAGCACGAACGTCATCGTGTTGCGCAGGGCGTTGCCGAACTCGCGGTCGGTGAGGATCCGCCCGTAGTTCTCGAGCCCCACCACCCGCACCGTGGCCGGATCGGCGATCGCGTAGATGTCGAAGTCGGTGAAGCTCAGCACCAGGCCGATCAGGATCGGGCCGACGAAGAACACCGTGATCAGGCCCAGAGCCGGCGACAGGAAGGCCCAGGCGGCGCGCGCCTCGGCGGCGCGGGCTTCGGCCCTCATCCCCCGCTCCCCGTGTGGCTCGCGGCGCGCCGGGTGAGCAGCCAGCGCCGCTTCTCGAGGATGCGATCGACGTCGCGGTCGAGCTCCGCCAGCACCGAATCGGGCGGCGTGGTCCCTCGCACGCTCTTCTCGGCCAGCTCCTGGAGACGGATCGCGATCTGCTCCCACTCCGGCACCATGGGCCACGGCGCCACGCGCTCGAGCTGCGCCTGGAAGGCCACCAGCATCGGATCCGAGGCGATGGTCGAGTCTCGCCAGGCCATGGTGCGCGCCGGCAGGCTGCCGCACAGCCGATAGAAGCGGGCCTGCTGATCGGGGCGCGACAGGAACTCGATCAGCGCCCACGCCTGGCCCTTGTGCTTCGAGGTCTTGAACATCACCAGGCTCGAGCCTCCGGCCATCGACAGCCCCGAGCTCGCTCCGGTCGGTCCCGGCAGCGGCGCCGTTCCCCAGTCGTCCTGGAGGGCTTCCGGAAGCTTGCGACGGAATTCGCCGAGGTTCCACGGGCCGGTGATCCACATCGAGAAGTAGCCGCGCTCGAACTCCTGGTAGGTATTCGCGATCTCCGTGTTGGACACCGGCGGGGCGAGCCCTTCCTCGAAGAGATCGACGTAGAACTGGAAGGCGCGGCGGAACTCGGAACCGCTGAAGGCGCCGCGCGTCATGCGCTCGGCGAGCAGGGGCGACCCGGCCTGGAGCCCGAAGATCATCGGCTGGGTCCATTCGTTGACCGGAAGGAGGATCGCGTAGCGCCGGTCGCCCACCCGGCGCTTGAGCGCGCGCATCGCGGCGCGCCAGCCTTCCCAGGTCTGCGGGATCGAGTCGTAGCCGGCCTCGCGCAGGATGTCCTTGCGGTAGAAGATCAGGCGCGTGTCGACGTACCACGGCACGCCATACGGCATGTGATCGACCACGTTGGTCGCCCAGATGCCGCTGAAGAAGGCGTTCGGCCGGACTTCCTCCGAGTGCGCGAGATAGGGGTCGAGCGCTTCGAGCGCCTGGAGCGCCTGGAACTCCGCGATCCACGTGTTGCCGAGCTGGGCGACGTCGGGGCTCGAGCGGCCGACGTGCGAGGTCAGCAGCTTTTCGTGGGCGGCCGTCCACGGGATCTGCTGCACCTCGACATGGACGCCGGGGTGCTCCTTCTCGAAGTCACGCACCAGCTCCTGCACCACCTCGCCTTCGCGGCCCATGGCCCAGAAGCGGATCGTCACGCCGCGATGGGCGGGCTGGCACGAGAGGATGAGCGGGATGGCGAGCGCTGCGAGAAAGGTGACGCGGGCCGTCACGGGCCGGCCTTGGCGGGAACGCCCGCCGCCTCGGCCGTCTGCGCGCGATCGATCCAGCCTCCGGTGAAACCGGCGCGCTTCAAGCCGCGCACGATGTGCGGATTGGTGCGCAGGACCTTCCACACCAGGCCGGTCCGGTGGTTCTCGATCATCGCCAGGATGGGACCCTGGTCGATGCCGAGATAGTCGGTGTCGAACCAGCCCACACCCGCCACGACTCGCCCATGCTGAACCTTCACCACGCGGTCGAAGGTCGGGTTGAGCGCGTCCACGAAGCCGTAGGTCGAGAACACGTCCGGCCCGTACCTGCGGCGGATCGCCATCAGAGCGTCCACCGTGGGCTTCGGCGCGAACGGGATCGAGCCGCCGAGCGCGGTCGGCGACACCGTGCCGTCGTCCACGATCTCGGTGAACGACGCGCCACGGGCGGCGTAGGTGCGAAACGTCCGCGACCGCCCCTGCATCTCGAGCGTCGCATCCACCGGCCCGTCGCACGCCGTGAGCCCCCACAGCTCGGGACCGTAGCCCTTGAAGCCCGCGGGATTGGCGATGGCGTAGGCGCGCTGGGCGAGCGTCGCGCGACGCGAGTTCTCGAAGTAGTCGATGCCTTTGCCGCGCATGTATGGGTCGCGGATGCCGCGAAAGTCGATCCATACGTGAGAGTACTGATGGCCGAAGAGCGGCGCGAAGCCCAGGTGTGGCTGACCGTGAAAGGTTCCCCAGCGGTAGCCCTTCGCCCACGCCGGCCACACCGCGGGATCGATCGCGTGGGTTGGCGATCCGAGTGCCAGGACGTGGAGGATCATGGTCTCGTTGAGGCCTCGCCAGTCGTAGGGCAGGTGCCCGCTCTCCGGGTTCCAGCCGAGCGCGACCAGTGGCGGTCGCGGCTGGGCCCAGCGCCAATCGACACGCCGGTAGATCGCCTCGGCCAGGTCGCGAATGCTCTTCTCGACCGGATCGTCGCGATCGAAGTACGACTGGCAGAAGAGCGCTCCCGCGAGCAGCAGCGCCGTGTCCATCGTCGACAGCTCCACCTTCTCGAAGCGATGACCGGTCCTGGGGTCGAGGAAGTGGTAGAAGAAGCCGCGATACCCGGTGCTGCCCGCGGCGGCGGTGTCCTGCTTCGCTTCGTGGAAGAACCGAAGCGTGCGACGCGTGCGCTCGGCCGCCGCGGCGCGCGTCACCCATCCGTGCTCGGCTCCGATCGGATAGGCGGTGAGCGCGAACCCGACGGCGCCGACGCTGATGAACGACTGGGTCGGCCACCGATCGGGCGTGAGACCGGTCAGCGAATCGCTCAGGTCCCAGAAGTAGCGGAAGGTCCGCTCCGCCAGCGTGTCGAGGAACGCGTGGGCGGCCGGCGAGAGCGTCTCGCCGCCACGCTCGGGAGGCGCCGCGACCTTGGGACCGGCCGAGATCGCGAGCAGTGCGAGGAACGTGACCGCGAAGCCGGCGCGACGGAAGCTCACGTGTTGAAGCCCCCGCGCGCCGGTGGAGGGACGGCGTGGCGCCGCTCCCAGCGGGTGCGCGAAGCGGCTTTGCTGGGTGGCGCCGAGCCGCAGGACGCCCGGATCACCAGCGTGGTGGGCAGCACCTCGCGACGCGGCCCCTGGATCGGTCGCGGTCCGGTGAGCAGCTGCACCGCGCGCTGCCCGAGGGCCAGCATGTCCACGTGCACGGTGGTGAGCGGCGGCGTGAGGAAGCGCGCGAGCGGGATGTCGTCGAAGGCCGCCACCGCGAGATCGCCCGGGACCTTGATCGAAGCGTCCTGCAGCGCTCCCAGCACTCCGACCGCCATGTGATCGTTGGCGACGAACACCGCGGTGGGCCGCGGCCTCTGCTTGAGCAGCAGCGTGGCGGCTTCGTAGCCCGAGCTCTCCGTGAAGTTCCCGTGCGCCTCGAGCACCGGGTCGGTGTCGATCCCCGAGTCGCGCAGCGCGCCACGATAACCCTCGAGGCGCTGGTGGGCGTCGATGTTGCCGGGGGGCCCGGTGACGGTCGCGATCCGCCGATGACCGAGCGAGACCAGATGGCGAACCATCGCGTGAGCGCCCTCGAAATTGGCGATCGAGATGCTGTCGCATCCCACGACCTGGACTTCGGGGTTGAGCAGCACGGTGGGAATGGCGCCGGCGCCTTGCCGCAGCGCCTCGGAGGCGTCGACGTCGGGCGTCATCACGATGAGCCCGTCGATGCGGCCGCGCACCGCGCGCAGCACCGAGGTCAGGTCTTCCGGACTGGCGGTGAAGCTCGAGACCATGAGGTGCAGCCTCTGCTGGCGCGCCGCGAGATCGATGCCGCGGATCACCTCCGAGAAGAACTCGCCGTGCAGGTCGGGCAGCAGCACGCCGAGCGCGTGGGTCCGATTCGTGATCAGGCTTCGCGCGGTTCCATTGGGCCAGTAGCCCAGGCGATTGGCGGCCGCCACGACCCGCTCGCGCGTCGTTTCGCTGACTCGCGAGTGGTCGTTGAACACCCGCGACACCGTCGCCACCGACACGCGGCTCGCCCGTGCCACATCACGGATCGTCGGCATGGATTTTTCGGCCTCCTCGGATCAGCGCGCGCTCAGCGCATCAACACGCCACGGCCGCTCGCCACGGCCACTCCTGGAATCTCCAGGCGGTACCAGTAGACCCCGTTTGGAAGACTGTCGGCGTCGAAATGCGCGACGTGCTCGCCCGCCAGCTGCCACCCATCGACCAGGCGCGCCACTTCGCGGCCCGTCAGATCGTGCACCGTGAGGCGGACCGTGCCGGCCTCGCGCAGGCGATAGCGCAAGGTCGCGCGCGCCGTGAACGGATTGGGGCCGGTGCGAAGATCGAGTCCTGCGGCGCGCGGCGGATCGTCCACGCCGGTGACCTTGGTGAAGCCCGCGCGCTGGAGGCCGAGCTGGATGGGCGAGTTCCTCATGAACCGGTCCCACACCCGGCCGGTGCGGTAGTTCTCGATCATCAGGATCATCGGACCCTGGTCGATCCCCAGCCAGTCGGTCGCGAACCAGTCGGGATTGCGGCCGAGGTTCATGCCGTCCCTGAATCCATAGGCGCCCCAGAACTTGGGCCCGGTCGGCACCGCGGGATTGATCGGCGCGCTCTTGTAGGTGTCCCACAGGTACTGGAGCGTGGGCAGGCACACCTCGGGCGCGAACGGGATCGAGCTGATCGCGGCCGTCGGCGCGACGGTGCCGTCGTCGTTCTGCGGCGGCGGCGCGCCGCGGGCGTTATAGCATGGTGGCGCACTACAGCCAGGCGCAGTGGTCCCATCTCCGGCGGTGAGCCCCCAGTAGTTCGCGTGGTATCCCGCGGGCTGGGTCCCGCCGGTCTTGAGTCCGGGGTTGAGGATGCAGTACTGCCGCTGGGCCAGCGTCGCATGGCGTGAGTTCTCGAAGTAATCCAGATTCCTCGCCGCCATGTACGCGTCGCGGCGGTTGCGGAAGTCGATCCAGCAGTGCGAATACTGGTGCCCGAAGAGTGGCGCGAAGATCACGTAGGCCGGGGTATAGAAGGTGCCGGCGCCGACCTGCGGCGATTGATAGTTGTAACCGCTGGTCCACGCGTTCCATGTCGCGGTCGGAACCGGGAAGGTCGGCGAGCCGAGCGCCAGGATGTTGAGGATCATCCCCTCGCTGTAGCCGATCCAGTCGTAGGGCAGGAACGTGCCTGCCCCGCCGTTCGGCTTCCAGCCGTGGCGAATGGCGTTGTTCCCGGGATTGCGAATCCACTCCCAGTCCACGCGGTCGTAGATCTGCCCCGCCAGCGTTCGGATCTGGACTTCGTTGGGATCGGGTCCGTCGAAGTACACCTTGGCGTCGAGGATCCCGGCCAGCAGCAGCGCGGTGTCGATCGTGGACAGCTCCGTGTCCCAGGACACCATCCGTAATCCGGTGTTCATGTCGAGGAAGTGATAGAAGAAGCCCTTGTAGCCGATGGTCCCGCTGGTCGCGGTGCCCTGAGGCAGGGTCCAGAAGGTGTTCAAGGTCGTGGCGACGCGCGCCGCCCCTTCCGCCCGGGTGATCCACCCGTGATCGATCCCGATGCAGATCGCGGAGAGCCCGAAGCCCACCGCCGCGATGCTGGCGGGCGAGCCGCCCTGGCTGCGATCGCGAATCAGCCCGTTCGTGGCATTCGCCTGATCCCAGAAGTAGCGGAAGGCGGTGTACTGGACCGAGTCCATCACCGCGTCGATCGTCTGCGCTCGCGCGACCGGCGCCCACAGCGCCGATGCGGTCAGTATGGCCAGAAGCATGCGTCGCATGTCGTCCTCTCGTAGGCCCCCTGAATCAGAAGCCGAATCCCAGCGTGAAGCGCGACACACTGCCGAGCCGGCCGTGGTCCGCCCACGCATAGTCGATGTGATACTGGAAATCCCCGTAATGGCTGGCGAACCCCGCGCCCGCCGTCAGCCCTTCCTCGGAGTCGGTCTGGAACGCGTTCTGGAAGCCCGCGCGCACGGCGAGCTGGCGGTTGATCAAGAGCTCGCTCCCGAAACTCATGCTGCCCGAATTGTCGTTGGGATGGAGCGCATCGGCCTCCAGTGTCAGCCGAGCGTTCTGGGACAGCTGGAACGGCGCGCCGATCCCCACCCGGAAGAGGATCGGCACCGGGAAGTCGCCCGTCACCACTTCGCCGGGCAGCGTGCCGTTGTCCCCATAGCGTGACGGGTCCTGGTCGTACGTGATGCGCAGGTCGCGCCCGTCGTAGCCGGCCTGCGTGCCGAAGTTGGAGAGGCTCGCGCCGATGTGCAGCCCGTTGTCCGCGACTTGGTAGAGCGTCCCGACCGACATGGTGAAGGCGGCCGAGCTGCTGTGCCAGATCGACTCCTGCGCGTAGGTGAGCTGACCTCCGGCCGCGAACCGGTCCGTGATCCGCATCCCGTAGCCCAGCCCGATCGCAACATCGGACACCGTGAACCGCTCCCCGGTGCCGTACGGCTGGTCCACCGTGCGCACGGTCATCTCGCCCGAGTTGAGCGAGGTGAGCGAAGCGTAGACGCTCCCCCACTTGCCCATCGGGATCGTTCCGGCGATATAGGCGTAGCGGATGTCCGCCAGCCAGGTGCTGTGGGTGAAGGTGACCTGGTAGTGGTCCACGTCCGCGATCGCGGCCGCGTTGTAGTAGACCCCGTCGAGACCGGTCGCCATCGCCACGCCTGCGTTTCCCATGCCCGAAAGGCGTCCGCTCGGCTCGATCTGGAGGAACGCCCCCATGGTGGTCCCGGTCTTGGTCTGCGCCAGAGCCGGCGCGGTCCATGCCGCGGCCAGACCCAGCATCAGGGCGCCGAGCGCCCGCTTCTTCGCCGCGGACGAGGTCATTTGAGCAGCGCGAACTTGCCTTTCGTCGAGCCGACGCCCGGAGCGTCGACGTGGAAGATGTAGAGACCGGGCGCCACGTCCAGGTTGTCCTTGGTCCGCAGGTTCCAGGCGACGTAGCCGGCGGTGGACCCGTCCTGCTTCAGCGTCTGCACGAGATCGCCGCCCACCGTGTAGATGCGAATCGTGCTGTTGAGCGGGACCGCGCGGAACTCGATGCGGCGTTCCCCACGGCCGGACACGGCGAAGCGCGCGGGCTCGAAGCTCGCCGATCCCACGTAGGGGTTCGGCACGACGTAGGGCTCCTGCACGAAGCCGGCGCTACCCGTTCCCGCGATCCGCGCGCCGGTGGTGGTGAAGGTGAACTGATCGGTGACGTTCAGGGGGCGGATCAGCCGCAGGTGGTACACGTCGCCGGCGGTCGGCGCCGTCCCGAGCGTGTCGATGTTCATCGCCCAGGTGGCGCTGGCGAAGGTCGGGTTGCTGTTGGAGTAGGTGACGATGGTGAGCCGGTCCTGGGAGTGGCTCAGCGTCCGGTCGCCATTGACGTCGCGGAAGCCGAAGTCGAGTTGCACGTCGCCCTGAGGCGTCTCGGCGAAGATGCGGAACCGGGCCGGCGTGATCGCGGTCAGCGGACTGTTGGGGATCGCCACGCTCGTATCCTGGATCGTGTCCGAGAATTCGATGCGGATGTCGTCGGGATAGCCCACCCGCTTCTCGTTCGACGACAGCGAAAGCTGGTAGATGGGCCGCAGCTTCATGGTCGTGGTCGACGTGGCGTCGAAGCCGCTGCTGGCCAGGTCGACCGAGACGCTGGGCGGGCTGTAGACGCGCGGCAGCAGACCGTCGCCCACGGCCCCGGTGCCCTCTGCCTCGAAGTCCCTGCCGGTCTCGAACAACGTGCGATGGTTGGTGCTGTCGCGCATCGTGTACGCGGTGGCCTCGAAGCTGTCGGGATGCGGCGTGGTGAAGGTGATCGAATACAGGCGCCCGTCGCGCACCGAGTCGGAGTTCACGACTTCGACGTCCACGGTGCCGCGCCCGGTGCCGGTCACGTGGGTGGCGGCGCTGGCCGATGCGCGACCGAAGCCCTGCACCCGCGCGTTGGGTCGCACGGTCACGACGTTGACGGGCAGGATCAGGCCGCCCCGCAACGTGCGCGACACCGGAATCGAGTTCTCCGATGGATAGATGGCCAGCGAGTCGATGTCCGAAGCTCGCCCGAAGTCGTAGGCGCAGACCGCGTAGTAGTACTGCTGGCCGTTGGTCACCGTGGTGTCGGTCCAGGTGTGGGTGATCCCGGTGTTCTCGCCCAGCCAGTAGGCCACGCCGTTGATGGTCTTCCTGCTGAAGCCCCGCTTGTCGTTGTCGAGATCGAACTGAGCGATCGGCTTGCCGTTGCCGAGCGGGCCGTTGCCGCGGCCGTCCGTCACCACCTTCACGTCGAGGAAGTCCGGATCGGTGGAGCGGTAGATGCGGTAGCCCTCGAAGTCGAACTCGTTGGTGACCGGATCGAAGGCGCGCTCCGAATGGTCGGTCCAGGACAGGCGCACGTAGCGGTCGCCGGTCTCGGCCCTGACCACCGGCGGCGGCGGCGGCACGGCGAACTGGTAGTTGGCGTTGTAGATGAGCTGGACGGTGTGAACGGTCTCGCGCAGCTCGGTGAGATCGGCGCCGTACGCGAGCGCGAGGCTGAAGCGCTCGGTCTTGCCCGCCTTGAGCGTGAAAGGCCCGGAGGCGAACAGGAATCCGATGTTGTAGTTCGAGGCCAGCGCGGTGTCGAAGCGCGCGGCGGGGTTGGGATGGCTGAACTGGCCGTAGAGACGCATCGGCCAGTTCTGATCGTCGGAGTAGAACAGGATGCCGTCCGTGCTCTGGTCCGGATTCCCCGCGCCGGCACGGATGCGGTTCATCTTGAAGCCGGTGAGGCCGATCTGATCCGACTCGTTGAGATCGGTGCGGTCGAAGTTGGCTTCGCCCTCGGTCGGCATCCCGTCCTCTTCGCCGCTGTCGTCGGTGTCGGGGACGCCGTCGGCGCCGAAGTCGTTGAAGTCGGCGCGCCAGTCCATGTCCTCGTCGCCGGTCCACCACCGCCCCAGCCGGTAGGCCGGGCGATCGGCGACCGAGCCATAGAACGCGGTGAACTTGCTGGTGTCGTAGTGGGCCGCCCAGTAGGCCAGGATCGCGGTCTGCCCCGTGATCTCGACGCCCCGTCCGCCCTCCCGTCTCTCGTCCACGAACCCGTCGGCGTCGTCGTCGAGCCCGTTGAGCGCGTTGCCCGGCGTCTCCAGGTAGGCATACCCGAGGTACCCGGTGCGGCCGCAGAGGCCGGAGAGATCCCGCCCGTGCCCGTAGCGGTCCCAGGTGTAGACCAGGTTGAGTCCGAGCGACTTGTCGAAGTACGCATTGTCGTCGTCGGACTCGAAGATCCCGTCGCAGGACAGCGCCGATCCTCCGACGCCCGAGTCCATGTAGAGGCCGAAGACGATGTTGTCATCGTAATCGGTGGTGCTCTCGTTGGTGATGTCGTAGTGCCAGAAGATCACGTTTCCGGCCTGCGGGTTCGCCCACTGGAAGCCGCGCACGTTGACGCGCAGTCCCAGTCCGCGGCGCGTCGAATCCCGCGTGTCGGGATAGAAGTCGAACGCGTCGTAGTAGTTGTCGTCCATGACCGTGAAGCTCTCCTGGTCGGCGGCCGGGCGCTTGCCGAAGTAACCGTCCCAAGCGCCGGCCCAGCCCGGATCGTCCGGATCGTTCAGCTTGTCGGGCCACTGCGTGGGCCAGGTCCGCGGGTCGTGGCTGATCGCCGGCGATCGACCGCGATTGATGACGGGATCGGGCTGAAAGTACCCCGGCCGCGGCTCGAACCGCATGATCCGCTGGGAGAACGGGCTCTGCGCCTGCCGCTCGCGGAAACCGGTCTCCATGATGAAGGTCGAGTCGCCGGACCCGGTGCGCACCTTCGCCAGCACGAACGGCGTGATCCCATCGCTGTAGTTCATGCCCGTGCCCTTGGGCACCTCGGCGGAATGGAACACGCTGAGATCCACGTTGCCGGGATCCGATGGGAAGTCGCCGACCATGCCGAAATTCCAGAAGACGGTGCGGATGTTGGCCGCGTCGTGGGTGCCCGAGCGCTCCGACTCGAATCCGCCCCGCTGGCTGGGCGGCACGACCGGAACGAGCTGCGCCCACAGCGAGGTGGAGCTCAGCAGCGCGAGGGCGGTCAGACCCGCGGCGAGCCGGCGTGCGCTCGAGCGCCCGGGGTCAGCGCGTCTCATTGCCACGGAGACCGATGCCGATCTCGATCCGGCGCGGGGAGTAGTAGCGGGTGGGGTCGACCAGTGACGCCACGTCCGCGGCCGGATAGCGTGAATAGTAGGGGCTCCCCGAGCTGCTGTAGACGGAGCCGTGCCAGAAGCGCGTGTCGAAGACGTTGAAGACCCGGGCGAAGAAGGTGACCCCGGTCTTCCCGATCAGGGTGGGCCGCTCACCGCGCAGATCGAGCAGGAAGCCGGCGGGCTTCCGTCCCGAGTTGGTCTCGATCCCTCCCGCGAAACCCGCGGTCAGCGCCGGGGTGTAAGGCTGCCCGCTGCCGGCGCGCATCACGGCGCTGGTGCGGAAACGCCGGGGCCATGATACGTCGACGGTCATGTTGAAGGTGTGGCGCTGGTCCCAGTTGAGCGGGACCAGGCGCGGTCGCGGATCCTCGCCGGCCTCGGCCCGCGTCGCGGTCTCGTTGGGATCGCTCGAGTTGCCCTGGGCGAACTGCCACGTGTAATCCATGGTGCTCGTCACCCAGCCGAGCTGGCGCTGATCGAGCGAGAGCGTGAAGCCGACGACGTTCCCGAAGTCGACGTTGGTGAGTCGCGCGTATTGCGCGCCGTTGTAGGTTTCGATGAACTCGACGCCGAGAAGGCTCCGGATGTCCTTGTAGAAGGCGCTGACGTCGAGACCGATCCAGCTCGAGAGCGCCTGCTTGTATCCAAACTGGTACTGGACGGTCTTCTCGGGCTTGACGTCCGGATTCCCCATGACGCCGATCTTCGCCTCGGCCTCGGGATCGGCCTGGAGCCCCGCGAGCTTGTCGTAGTTCGCGTTGTTGAACATCGTGCCCAGCGCCGGCATCTGGGAAAAGTGCCCGTAGGCGAAATAGAGCGCGGCGTCGCGCGTGACCGGATACGACACCCCGAGCCGTGGCGAGAACGAGATCTTGTTGGACGTGGGTTTCTGCTCCGACTGGGGCACGTCCGGAATGGAGTTGGCGGGGTTCGCCAGATCGCTCGGAAGATGGGTGCGCGCGTCGAACCAGTCGAAGCGCACTCCGGCGCGCAGCCGCAGGTTGTTCCACTCGATCTCGTCCTGTCCGAAGCCGGCCACGCTCACCGGGCCGTACTTGCTCACCGCCGGATAGTTCGGCGGGTCGTCGACGTGGCGCACCAGGACCTGCTCCTGCGTGCCCGGCACGTTGGTGAATACGAGATAGCCGGGGTTTCCGAACTCGAGCGCCGAGAACTGGTACTCGCCTCCCACCTTGAAGCGGTGGTCGCGGAACGACTGGTTCTCGTAGGAGCCTTTCACGACCAGGGCATTGGTGGTCTGAGTGAAGCGGGTGAAATCGACGCCCTGAACGTACGCGCCGAAGTTGTAATCGGGGTCTCCCCTCGCCTGGCCGGCGGCGTCGTAACGCGGATCGTAGAGATCGTCGTACACCATATCCCGGTAGTCGAAGTAGTTCTGGCGGACGTTGAGGTTGTAGAAGGAGTTCTTGTCCAGGGCGTGCGTGAAGTCGAGCCCATGCACGATCGAGAACGTGTGCTGCTCGGGCAGCCCGTCGGGATTGAGCCAGAATGCGTTGGTGTTGCGGCGTCCGTGGATGGCGTTCCAGATCGCCTGATAACCGAAGGTCTTGTTCCGGAGCGAGTGGTTGGTGAGCTTCCCCACCCCGGAGAAGTCGCGGGTGAAGCCGAGCGGCACGGTCGAGCTGTCGCCCGTCCCGACGAAGACCTTGTTCTCGAAGTCCGACTTGTCGGTGGGCACGAAGCGGCGCACGCCGCGCACCCAGTCGTCGGAGGAGTAGTAACGGCCCGTCACCAGGAAGTTCGTCTGAGGCAGTCCGGTGGGGCCGCTCAAGGTGAGCTGGTAGTTCTGGATGTCCACGGGTCGGAACTCGTAAGGCACGATGCGTCGCGTCAGCCCCCGCGGCTCCAGGATGTCGGTGAGCGCGGCCTCGCCGTCGCTGTAATAGTAGCCCCCCGCGAACGCCTCGGCATCCCAGCGGAACCTGTCCCCGCCGCTGCGCAGCACGGCGTTCACCACCCCGCTCATCGCCTGCCCGTACTCGGCGTCGAACGTGCCGCTGATGACCTGCACCTCCTCGAGGAGCGCGCGATCGAGCTTGAGCGTCGACTTGTTGTCGTAGGGGTTGTTCACCGTCACGCCATCGACCTGATACTGCACCTCGCCGATGCGCCCGCCGCGGAAGTGTCCCTCGACGACGCCGGCCTGGAGATTGACCACGTCCTGCAGCTCCTGCACCGGAAGCTGGTTGATCTCCTTGCGCGAGACGGTGGCGATCTGGCTGGTCTGATTGACGTCCACGACCGGACGCTCGGCGCTCACCACCACCTCCTGCAGCTGCACCGGCGTGGGTTTGAGGGTGAGATCGAGGACGGTGGTGTTGTCGGCCGAGACCACGACTTCCTGGGTGAGCACGGTCTGGTAACCGATGAGGCTGACCCGCACGTCGTAGGTGCCGGCCGGCACGTTGATGATGGAGTAGCGGCCTTCGGCGTCGGTGACGGCGCCGGTGCGCGCGGCGGGGATGGCGACGTTGGCGCCCCCCAGCGGCTGCTTCGCGGGATCGATGACGCGCCCGCTGATGCGGCCCGTGGTTCCGGCGCGGGCCCCGCCGGCGAGAACGAACGAGATGAGCAATGCTGCAGCGGCCGTTCGATTTCTACTGCCTGTCATGAACTCCCGACTCCACACCGCTCGCCGCGGAACCTCCCCCTGGCGGCCGAGCGGGGCGGGCGATTCGGCCCACCCCGCTCGAGCTGTTCACGTGGCGAGAAAGAGAACCTACCGGAGATGCATCATCTTGCCGTTGATCGTCGCCATCAGCGCCCCTGTTCCGGGCTCCTTCGCTCTCACTCGATACAGGTACACCCCGGACTTGCCGGCCGGCAACTGCACCAGCGCCTGCTGCTTTCCGGCCGTCATCCGTCCCAGCGCGCGCTGGGTGACGAGACGGCCGTTCACGTCGAACACCGACAGCTCCACGTCGGACTCACGCCCGAGCGCGAACTCGAGCGTGGTGGCGAGGTGGAAGGGGTTGGGCGCGTTGCCCAGCGCCGCGAACCCGTTGGCGGCGACCGGGTCCCCGACCCCCGTGGTCTGGCCGATCACGAACGTGCCGTCGAGCAGCGTCCACGCCGGACAGCACGCCTCCTTGCGCTCCCGGTACCACCAGGTGCGGGTCGAGTAGCTCTCGCTCTCCGGGTTGCTGTACCGGTCATGGTCGTGGAGGCAGATGCCCATGAACATGGTGTGGTCGCCGAGGCCGGGTGGATAACCCAGGGCCTTCAGGTCCACCCGCAGCTCCGCGGTATAGCCGGTGTCATCGTTCGTGGTCCCGGTCGAGTCCACGGTCGATCCCGCCTTCAGCTGCAAGGCGACCTGGGCCAGGCCGGCGTTGACGAGCTGGAACAGCGTGTCCGCCGTGGCGGCGGTCCCCGTGGCGCTGACCCGGAACGAGAGACCCATCCCGTGGAGATTGTGGTCCACGGGATCCAGGATCGAACGATGCGCGATGCCGATCGTGAATCCGTCCCAGAAGTCCTCGAAGGCATTGCTCTGGACGCGAGTGTCGCGCACGTCGAAGCCCAGGTAGAGGAAGTCGCCCTTGAAGAAGTACTTCACCGTGGCGTCGCCGCCATCGACCACGAACGGCAGCGGGGCCGGCTCGGGATCGTTGATCGTGAGCCGCGGCTGGTACTCGCCCGAGCGGTGCTTGCCGACTCCGGCGTAGGTGTTGCGGAGCGTGGCATCGTTCCAGCGGATGTCGAGGCTCGGCGCCGCCGCCCAAACGGCCTCGGTCAGGGTGCCATTGATGGTGGGCGCCGGCGAGCCGGTGATGGGAATGCGGAAGTCGGGGTCGATCGCCGGCACGGCCCCCGAGCTGGTGGTCACGTTCGGCCGGGCGTAGATCCGGACCTCGTCCTGCTCGGCCACGTTGCCCCAGGGGGCGGCCCACCAGGTTCGGTTGCGCGACAGATCGGCGCCGAGCGTCTTCCAGTAGTTGTCGGTGTCGTAGATCGAGATGTTCCATTCGACGATGTCGCCGCTCGGCTGGGTGACGTCGTAGCCCATCACGCCGAGGTCGAACACCATCTCGATCGTGTATCCGGTGTCGATCCCGTTCACGTCGTTGTTGGTGGCCGTGCCGCAATTGGGGTTGCATGGGACACCGTTGACCGCGGTGCGCGCATCCCAGGCCGCGATCTGCTCGGGGGTCCTGGGGATCACGTTGCCGAGGCCATCACACACCGGATCGGGAGCCCAGCGGCCCTTGAAGAGCGGCGGCCTTCCGACGGTGTCTCCCGGCGCCACGCACTGATGGGCAGGAATGCCCGCCTCTCGTGGATACCACCACGAGTAGAGGTACTCGCTGATCGGCTTCGGCGTTCCGGTCGAGCCGTGATCCTTGAGGCCCATGAGGAAGCCGTCGAAGTAGTTGAATCCACCGCCTCCTCCGATCGACCGGTCGGGCACCGTGGCGCCCATGTAGAGCTTGTTCCCGATCACCAGGAATCGGAGCGTGGCATTGGTGCTGTCGTTGGTGGGGTCGTTCGGCGGATTGATGCCGCCCTCGTCCTTCCAGCCGCTCCCGGGGATCCCCATCGTCCGGTCCTGCGGATTGTTGATGTCGACGCGGTACCGCACCTTCCACGATTCGGCCTGAGACCAGACCGCCTCGTTCAGGAGTCCATCCAGCGTGATCGATCCGCCGGGCGCGGTGCGCGCCCACAGCGCGTTGGTGCGGGCGAGCTGTGCGTTGGCCGGCGTACTGGACACCAGCGCGAGCGCCAGCATCCCCATGGCCATCACTCGTGTTCTCATGACTCGAGTCCCTCTTCGATGAGGCGGCCTCATCGCATCGTTGCCCGCCCACGCCGTCCACGCGGTAAAGCGGTGAAGCAATTGGGGCGACCGCCCGGTTCCCTGGGTGATCGCCCCGTTCCTTACATGGCTATCTTCCTTATTGGATCACCGCTGCGCGAGCGGTCAGGCTCGAGCCCTCGCGATCCAGGCGAATCATGTACACGCCGGCCTTCAGGCCCTTGCCAAGCGTCACGGTGTGCCGCCCGGCGCCCAGGCCGCCGACCTCGCGCGAGGCGACGCGGCGGCCGCTCACGTCGAACACCGAGAGCGTGGCGCGCTTGCCGTCCGGCAAGGCGAAGTTGATTCCGAAGGGCCCCTTCGCCGGATTGGGCGACACGCCCTTCAGCGCGAAAGCGATCCCTTCCGGGCCAACGCCGACCGGAGTGGTGATGACGAACGAGCCGCTCATGCCCGACGCGATCTCGTTGCCGTCGTGGAGCACCACGGCGACGCGGGCGTTCGTGCTCGTGGCCGAGCCAACGTGCCAGTTGTAGCGGCCGTTGTTCGAGACACCGCTCGCTTCGAGCGTCCAGACCTCACCGCCGTCGATCGAGGTATAGATGTCCGCGGTGGCCGCGCCCATGCCACCGGGCGTGTCCCACGACACCTCGACCGTGGAGCCGGCCGCCACCGAGGCGCCCGCCGACGGTCCCTTGACCTTCACGACCTTGACGTTGTCGGTGGCGACGAAGCACACGCCGCCCACCTCGCCGGTGACCGACGCCACACCGCTGCTGCCGATGGCGTTCATCGCGGCGGTGCGAGCGAACCTCACCGTGAGGTCGGTGATGCCGTTCTCGTTCTCGTCACCCAGAACCGGAGCCTCCGCGCTGCTCGGGCCAAGCTGGCCGTTGAGACGCAGCGTGGAAACGTCGATGTCGGATGCCGAGAGCGGCGCCGCGGGCTCGATGACCGCGGACACGAAATTGCCGCCCGAGTTGGGATTGAAGGAGGACGGAGTGATCTTGACCGACACATCGGCGCCGGCCTCGAACTCCATGTTGGTCCACGTGCCCGTGGCGAAAGCGTCCGGCTGATTGGTGAACAGGAACGCCTTCATGTGCCCGCCGGCGCGCGCGTTGTTGAGGATGCCCCACAGCCCGTTCGGCGGGTCCTCGCTGGGATTGGCCTGATCGAAGCTGAGCGGGCCGCTGGTGTATTCGACTCCCCGCAGGCCGAGCTTGTACTCGATCGTCGCCGGGCTGGCCGAGCTGAGACCATTGTGCCGGTAGATCATCTCGAGGTGGGCCGTCTCACCCGCCTGGTAGCGCAGGTTGCCGAACGCGCCGGTGAACGAGAAGAACGGCAGCCGGCCGCCGAACACCGCGATCTCGCCATCGGTCGAGCGCAGGTTGAACAGGCCATCCGCGTTCTGCGACCACCACGGCGAGATGCGCAGGCCGCCCTCGCCGGGACCCGTGATCGAGAAGTCACAGGCGATGCGGAAGTCGTCGTCGTTCTGGATGCGGTGGCCGACGCGGCCGTCGTCCGACACCGTCCAGGTGTGGAGATTGGCGAACCCGGTGCACACCAGCGGACCATCGTTGATCGAGATCGACGACGGGTAGTCGTCATTCACCGTCAGCGTGGTGAACGGACAGTCGTTGAAGATCCGGGTGGAGATGATCGCATCGTCGGCGTCCGGCTCGACCGGGCAGATGACCAGCTTCATGTTCGTGTAGGTGACCTTCACCGAGGTGGGGTCGCCTGGAGTCATGAAGTTCTGGGAGTAGCCGCCGACGTGGACGTTGTCGAGGATGCCCCACAGCCCGTGCGGCGGGTCCTCGGCCGGATTGCCCTGGTCGAAGGTCAGGCCGCCGCTGCTGTAGGTCTGGCCCTGATAGGTCAGCTCGTACTCGATGGTGGCCGGACTCGACGCGTTCAAGCCATGCGGCTTGTAGGTCACTTCGAGGTTGATGGTCTCGCCCTTCTGGTAGTGCAAGCCATAGGCGCCGGTGAAGCTGAAGAACGGCAGACGGCCGCCGAAGCAGGCGATCTCACCGTCGGTGCTGCGGACGTTGAACCGGCCGTCGGTGTTCGACCACCAGGGGGTGATCCGGATGCCGGCCTCGGCGTTGCCGCTGCCGCTGATCACGAGGTCGGTCGAGAAGCGGAAGTCCGAGTTGTTCTCGAACGTCGCCTGCGTCGTACCGCCATCGGCCGACAACGACCAGAGGTGCAAGTTGGCGAAGCCGCTGCACTCCAGCCCGTTGTCCTCGATCGAGATCAGGGCCGGGTAGTTGTTCACGACGTTGACCGTCGTGAACGGACAGTCGTTGAAGACGCGCGTCAAGACGACCGCGCCGTTCGGGTTCGGGGTCGCCGCGACCGCGACGACCGGCACGAGCATCACCGTGAGAAGAGCCAGACTGAAGAGTGAGATCCGCCTCATTGGGGCCTTCCTCCTTCCGAGAGGTTTGCGAGACGTTTCGCGGATCCAGAGAGGATCAACAGCAGCTGGCCTGCGGGCTGGTCGCGGTGGTCGCGAGGGCGGCAAGCCTCGCCGGCGTCCTGCCGGTCACCGACGTCCATGTGCTGCGAAGAGCTCGAGGGGCCGGAGTTCTGGCAGAACTCCTGTAAAGGCGATGTAAACGATTACATGGCAGTCCCCGGCCGTCAAGAAAGACCCGCACGACCGTGAAAAAAAAGTGGTTGGCCGCGCTTTGGACGCGCGGCCGCGGGCACCCCGGGGTGGCCCTTGGCCAGGTAGGCGGACTCGAGGTAGACGGACTTATAGTGGGATTTCAACCTAGGAGGGCCGTATGGGGGACTTCAGCGGGAAGGTCGCGGTCGTCACGGGCGGGAACCGGGGGATCGGGCGGGGAATCGCCTCGGCCCTGGCCCAGGAAGGGGCCACGGTCGCGCTCACCTCGCGAACCGCCTCGACCGCCGAGAAGGCCGCGAGAGAGATCGGCAGCGGAGCCCTCGGCTTCGCCTGCGACGTCAGGCGCCACGATCAGGTGGCCGCCCTGTTCGGCCAGGTGGAACAGCGGTGCGGGGGCACCGACATCCTGATCAACAACGCCGGCATCGGGGTCTTCGGGCCGGCCGCCGACATGAGCCCCGAAGACTGGCACGCGGTGATCGACACCAATCTCAGTGGAGTCTTCTACTGTTGCCGCGAAGCCATTCCGCAGATGCGACGCCGCGGAGGCGGCGACATCATCAACATCTCTTCACTGGCGGGGAAGAATCCGATCGCGGGGGGCGCCGCCTACAACGCGAGCAAGTTCGGTCTCAACGGCTTCAGCGAAGCGCTGATGATGGAAGTGCGCTACGACGGAATCCGCGTGTCGTACGTGATGCCCGGCAGCGTGGCCACCGAGTTCGGCCGCGGCTCGACCGCCAAGCAAGGCTGGGCGCTGACCGCCGAAGACGTGGCTCGAGGAGTCATGAGCCTGCTGCGCGCGCCGAGGCACGCGCTGTTCTCGCGGATCGAGATGCGTCCGAGTCAGCCGCCGCGCAAGAGCTGAAGCGGCTAGTCGCGGAGGCCGAGGCGTCCGCCGCCGGCGCCACCCAGCGCGGCGCCGAGATCGAGCGCGCCTCCGCCGAGCCCGCTGCGGAGCCCTGGGTTCTGCCTCCAGATCGCGCGTCCGGTTTCCTCGAGGCGGCCGACCACCTGGTTCCGGCTCATCTCGGGGTACTTCGAAGAGACCAGCGCGGCGCCTCCGGCGACCCAAGGCACCGCCATCGACGTGCCGCTCCACACCGCGTAACCACCCCCGGCGAACGAGCTGCGGATCGACACGCCCGGCGCGCAGATGCCGATCTCCGTGCCGTGCGCGCTGAATGACGCCAGCTGGTCTGCTTCGTCCAGCGCCGCGACTCCGATCACACAGTGGTAGTTGGCGGGGAACTCGACGACCTCGGTGGGCCCGCTGTTCCCGGCGGCGGCCACGCAGATCACACCCGCCAGAACCGCCTCTTCCATGGCCATCGTCACCGCCGGACTCTTCACGGTTCCGCCCAGGCTCATGTTGAGAACCTTGGCCCCGTTGGCGACCGACCACCGGATCCCCTGCGCCACCATCAGCATGTCGCCGCGGCCTTCGCTGTCGAGCACACGCACGATCGCGAGCTCCGCGTCGGGCGCGACCATCTTCAGAAGGCCGGCGACGTGTGTGCCGTGCCCCGCGCCCTCGTCGAGGTCGCCGTCATAGTCGTTGTCGATGCCGTCGGCCACTTCGCTCGGATCCGCGTCATTGTCGACGAAGTCCCATCCCCCGCTGATCCGGTCACGGATCCACGGGTGGTCGAGCTCGGCGCCGGTGTCGAGCACCGAGATCTTCACGCCGGCCCCGCGACTCTGGATCTGCGCTTCCTGAAGGTTGCAGGCCGTGGTCGCCGGCTGGGATTCGCACGCCTCGGGACTGCCCCATCCGTCGTCGAAGGCCCAGCTCTTCTGGCGCGATTCCGCGGTCTCGACGGGGGCGTTCTTCTCCGCGGTCAGCACGCGCGGATCCTTCGCGACCTTGGCCAGCAGGTCATCCGCGGTCTCCTCGTAGCTGGGCTTCAAGCCGGCCACGCGCCAGCCGTTGCGGGTGACCGTCGCGTTGTAACTGGCCGCCACCGCGGCTCCGTCCACCCCCTCCGCCAGCGTGACGAGAACGGTCTCTTTACGATAACCGGCCGCCGTCTGATCGTCGGGATCCGTCTCGCCCGAGGTGGTGACCGTGGCGGCCACGGGACTCATCGGCAGGCGCTGCCCCGAGCAGCCGCTGAACAGTGCGGCGCATAGCAATAGGAGGGACGTCGGAAACGCGGCCTGGATAGCCGCTCGCGGACGCCCAGGGTGTCGATACATCGAGAATTCCCCCAGCGAGACGGCGTGCGGGCGGCATTCTAGCATGCTCTCGCCCCTCACTCCGCCCTTTCCGGCGCCATCGCGCCGGCGCGCGGCCCGCCCAGCACGACGAAGCCCGCCCAATCCAGCGGATGGGCATCGCCCGCCGCGAAATCGGCCTGCGTCGTGGAGACCGCCTGCCCCAGCGGAAGACCGGTGGCGAGGCCCCGGTAGACGTCTCCCATGAAGCGAGCGGCCGCCGAGTCGTCCACGTCCCACTGCGCCGCCAGCACCGCTCCCGCTCCGGCGAGCAGCAGACTGCGTGGAAAGCCGAACCACTCTTCGCCCGGCCGCACCAGAGCGCGTGCGGTCTGGCACGCCGAGAGCGCCACCCCTCGTGCCGAGAGCTTCAGGCCATCCAGCTCCTCGGCGAGCAGCCAGCGGTCGCTCAGGCGCACGCCAGACCGTCCTGCCTGGTAGACCCCGTGACCCGCGAAGTGGATCCAGCCCGCGCGCGGGGCCATGGCGAGGAATCGCTCGGCCGTCGCCTCCTCACCCGCCAGCACCACGGCGTCCGGCATGAAATGGCGGATCGCTTCGGCTTCGGCCAGCACGTTCTCCAGCTCCTCGCCAAGGGCGGCGACGACGAGCGGCGGCCCCGCGGCTCGACGGCTGCGCCGCGACGATCCCCATGCGAGCCGCAACCCCGGCACCAGGGTGATGCGTGACGCCGCGCACAGCGGGCGCCCGTCGGGCAGCGGCAGCGCGGCCCACGGAAGACGGCCGAGCGGGCCCGCTGGAACGATCGCGAGATCGGTTGGCACGCCCCCTTTGGCTTCGAGCGCCGGCCACAACGCCAGAGAGGCCACTTCCTCGAGCGCGGCCTTCAAGGCCGCGGTGACTTCGCGGCGGGAACGGGGCTCGAGCGCGGCGCGTCGCAGCTCGAAGAGGAGACCGTGAGAAAGCCGCGAAAGCTCGCCCTCCTCCACCACGCGCGGCATCATCTCGAGCCGCTCGCGCTCGACCATGAATCCCGACATCACGCCGCGATGGAGCGTGAAATCGAGCAGCGCGGACCCGTTGACGAGTCCCGCGCGCACGTCCCGGATGCCGAACGCGGGAGCGATCGAGGCCGAGAGCGCGCGTCTCACGGCAGGCTTGGCGGGGCGCTCGATCACGGCGCCGAGCGACGCGGATCGGGTGCCACGCTCGCGGTCTCGAGCCAGTCGTCCCGCCGCCCAGCTGCGGACGTCGTCGCGCGCCCGACCGCCTCGCCAGGCCGAGGCCAGCACGCGGCCACGTCCGCGCTCCAGCGCCTCGAATGCCGCCTCGGGCCGGCCCGCCTCCATCTCGAGCGCCGCGAGCTCCTGGTGCGGCCGCCCCCACTCGCCCCAGAAGCTGGCGCGCCATTGCTCGTCGAGAATGCCGGCTGCCAGTCGCTCCGCAGCCCTGGCCGCACGGATCAGGTGACGCCGCGCCGCGGCACGATCTCCTCGCCGCCGGGCCAGCTCGGCGGCGGCCACCAGAACCAGATAGCTCAGGCGGGCCGTAGGCCTTTGCCGTGCGGCGCGCCGCGCGCGCTCGAGCGTGGCGTGGGCACCGCGTGCGCCGGATTCGAGCCGCGCGTGCGTGAGCAGCGCGAGCGCGCAGCCTTCGCGCTCGGCATCGCCGGCCCACGCGAAGCGCCGCGCCGCGGACGCCAGCAGCGGCGCGGCGGACGAAGGACTCCCCTGGCTCCACCACGCGGTCGCCAGACCGACCAGCGCTTCGCCCGCCCACACGGCGTTGCCTTCGCCATGGAAGTCCGCCAGGGCGCGCTCGAGCCCGGCGCGCGCCGCGGCCCGCCGGCCGAGACGGAACTGCGCGAGCGCCGCGAACACTTCCGCCTTCGCGCGCTCGTAGATCATGCCGAGCTCGCGGAAGGACGTGATCGCCGTGCGCGCTTCCTCGAGCGCGCCGTCGTGATCGCCGAGCCGGAGCAGAATTTCCGAGCGATCCAGCGAGGTGAGCGCGACGATGGACGGCACGCCGTTCTGCCGCGCCTGCTCGCGCGCTCGCAGCAGGCCGTCGAGCGAGCGCTCGTGACGATGCTCGAGGAAATCGAGGTACGCGAGGTTGTACTCGGCGTTCAGCGCCTCGACCGGGAAGCCTCCCGACAGGCTCGAGCGGCGCGCGCCGCGATAGAGGCGCCGCGCTTCCGTCGTGCGTCCGAGCAGCGAGAGGCAGTTGGCGATGTTCCCGTCCACCATTCCGGAGCCGCGCGGGTCACCGGCGCGCGCCAGGTAGCGCCGGGCCTCGCGATAGCGCTCGAGAGCGACGTCCGGGCGATCGAGCCGGTGATAGAGATTGCCCTCGTTGTTGAGGAGTCGCGCCTGGGACATCCGGTCGCCGGCTTTCACCAGCGCGCGCCGTCCGCGCGCGGCCACCGCTTCGGCTTCCTGGTAGCGGCCCAGATACATGAGCGTGTCGACGAGACCGATGGCGCAGCGTCCCGTCTCGCGCGCTTCACCGGCCCGGCCGAACCAGTCTTCGGCGCGCCGGTAGGCGTGCGCCGCGGCAGGCAGACGGCTCAGGGCTCGCAGCAGGTGGCCGCGCAGGCGCCACAGCTCGCCGCGACGAGCGGCCGATGCGCCGCGGGTCGCCTTCCCGAACTCGCGCGACAGCATCGACCAGGCATCCTGCGGGCGGCTTCGCCTGAGCGCCTCGACGTCCGCGATCAGTCGCGCGCCGGAATCGTCGTCCGAGCGAGCGGTGTCCCTCATAATTCGATCGGAGGCAGGCGCCAGCCCTGTCCCGGTCCCTGCACGGTGACGCTCGTCTCGCCGGCCGGCACGCGCTCGATCGAGAAACGTCCGGCGGAATCGGGCCAGGCCATCGACGACTCGGCGCCGGCCGTCACCTCGATACGGTAGAGCGCAGGATCCGGCGCCGCGAGGCAGCCGCGAATGGTCACGGAATCTCCGGTCTCGGGCTCGGCCTCGAGCTCGAGCTCGTGTGCGTCGAGCGCGAAGCGCAGCCATCGCGCCTCGCCGACCGCGCGGCGCGCGGCGTGGGGGATCGGATCCTGACGCGAATCGAAGAGCAGGCGCGCGATCTGCCACGCGAATCCGGCGAATGCCGGACGCTCGGCCCTCACGCCGAAGACCTCGAGGGCTCGCGCGCGGATCTCGGAAGGCACGGGTGGCGTCCGATCGCCCCGCATGGCGACGGTCAGACGCCCCACCTCGTGCAAGAGCTCGCGGCAGCGCGAGCAGGATCCGGCAAGATGCTCCTCGACGTTGCGCCGGGCATTCGCATCCAGGCGTTCCTCGAGATAGTCGAGGATCAGTCGAACGTCGAGGTGTCGACGACCGATGGGCGGTCGCTTCATGCTCGGTCCTCCTGAACCGGCTGGCTGAGCCATTCCCCGAACACGCCCAGCCGGAAGCCTTCCGGCCCTCCGGTTCCTGAATCAAAGGTGGGCTCGCCGGCCTCGGTGATACGTGGGCCCTCGCAATAGAGCGCTCCCATGGCGGTCCGGAGCCGCTCGATGCATCGCGCACGAGTCGGTCCGATCGACCCCATGGGCACCCCCAGGCGTCGCGAAATCTCGGCGTAGGCGGGAGAGGGTTCCTCGAAATAGAGCGCCTCGAGCAGCCTCTGGCAGCGGGGAGCCAGCGCCGCCAGCGCCAGCCGGATCATGGCCTGCTCCTCGAGACGCTCGAGGTCGGCCCCGACCGGAGGCTCGTTGGCGGCCAGCCGTGGGATCTCCTCGGGAGCCACGGCGAGAGCGTGCTCCCGGCGCCGGCGCAGCGCCGTCGCCCGGGCGATGCGCTGGGTGGTGCTGGACAGCCAGCGCACGAGCGAGCGCGAGTCCTGAAGGCGCGGGAGCCCGGAGACCAGGGCGGTGAACACCTCCTGGAAGACGTCTCCGAGGTCGGCGTCCGAGAGTCGATATGAGCGGGCCACGGCGTAAACCAAGCGTTCGTGACGCCGCACCAGCGCTTCCCAAGCCCGCGCCTCGCCCGCCAGGCAGGCTTCGACCAGCCGCGAGTCCTCGACCGGGTCGAGGCGTGGGAGCGAGCTCATGGCGGCAGTATGCCACGCGCTCGCACGGGGTTCGCGCCCATGTATCAAAGCCGTGCCTCTTCCCACCTATGGAAGCGCGGGACCCGGTCGCCGACCAGGGTCGAGCCGCATGAGCGATGAAAGGCGAGGCTGGCGCTACTGCGCAGGCTCGCCTCGATGAAATGGGCGCGGCTTGGTTGCATGCCTGGAGCCCGTGTGGCCCGTCTTCGCCGGTCTAGGCCGGAGAAGGCGACCCTCGGGTGCGGCCGGCCGCGCACCAGCTCTTGACCTGTGCCGGCTTCCGGCGCCGGTCGAATTTCGGGTGGCTGAGGCGGCGGTTCTGAGGCTTGTTATCTGCCTGGAGACACAAGCTTCAGTCCGCTGCCTGGCCTCCCGGAGCCGCGTTCGGACCCCACCCACGCGCGTCCGTCCGCCTCTCTTTCCAGCGGGTTGTCCCTCCCGCGAAGCCTCGGCTACCGTTTCCGTCGGCATCCGCGCCCGCGGACGAACAAGGCCCGACGACGATCCCGGCTCGAACGGTCCGTGAACACCTAGAGGAGGCAGGTTTGAAACTCACCCGCTGGATTACGACGACGCTGGCGATCGCCCTGATGAGCTCGATGGCGCCGAGCGCGCGCGCCGCCGATGACGCTCCGTTCTGGACCGGCAAGCCCGACGCCGCCACCTTCACGAAGAAAGGCCTCGATCGCATCGAGGCCGCCAAGGCGTCGATCGCGAAGATGACCGCCGTGAAGGGCAAGCGGACCGTCGAGAACACGCTCACGCACTATGACGAGGCTCTGCGTCAGCTCGACATGGCCGGCTCTCAAGCCAGCCTGATCGAGAATGTCAGCACGGACTCCACGACTCGCGCCGCGGCCGAGAAGCTGACCCAGGACGTGTCGGCCTATGGCACGGAGCTGTCGCTCAACCGTCCGGTGTACGAAGCGCTCAAGGCGATCGACGTCAGCACCCTCGACGCCGAGACTCGCTACTACGTGCAGCACGAGCTGCGGGACTTCAAGCTCGCCGGCGTCGACAAGGACGACGCCACGCGCGCCAGGATCAAGGCGCTGCGCGAGGAGCTGGTCAAGATCGGCCAGGAGTTCGACCGCAACATCCGCGAAGACGTGCGCAGCATCCAGGCGACGCCCGCGGAGCTCGCCGGGTTGCCCGAGGACTGGCTCAAGGGGCATGCGCCGGGCGCCGACGGCAAGGTGAAGGTGACGATCAACTATCCCGACTACGTGCCGGTGATGACGTACGCCGCCAATGACGACGTGCGTCGCCGGCTGTACATGGAGTACAACAACCGCGGCTACCCCAAGAACGTCGACGTCTTGCGCCAGCTGCTCACCAAGCGCGACGAGCTGGCCAAGACGCTGGGGTTCCCGACCTGGGCGGAGTACATCACCGCCAACAAGATGTCGGGCAACGCCAAGACCGTGCGCAACTTCATCGACAAGGTGGTCACGGCTTCCGACGCCCGCGCGCAGCGCGAATACGAGATCCTGCTCAAGCGGAAGCAGAAGGACGACCCGAAGGCCACGGTGGTCCAGCCGTGGGAGTCGCTGCGCTATACCGACCTGGTCGGCAAGTCGGAGTACAACTTCGACTCACAGAAGGCGCGCCCCTATTTCGCGTACGACGAGGTCAAGAAGGGCGTGCTCGATCTCAGCTCGAAGATCTTCGGCGTGACCTACCGCCGCGTCGCGGACGCGCCGGTGTGGGATCCCTCGGTCGAGTGCTGGGAGATGCTGGAAGGCGGCAAGCTGGTCGGTCGCTTCTATCTCGACATGCACCCGCGCGAGAACAAGTACAACCACGCCGCGCAGTTCGACATCCGCACCGGCATCGCAGGCCGGCAGATCCCGGAAGCGGCGCTGGTCTGCAACCTTCCCGGAGGCAAGCCGGGTGATCGCGGGCTGATGGATCACGACGACATGGAGACGATGCTCCACGAGTTCGGGCACCTGCTCCATACGCTGTTCGCCGGGCATCGCAAGTGGGTGGGCATCGGCGGCATCCGCACCGAGCACGATTTCGTCGAGGCCCCCTCGCAGATGCTCGAGGAGTGGGCCTGGGACGCCAAGGTGCTCCAGACCTTTGCCAAGAACGAGAAGGGTGAACCGATTCCGACCGAGATGGTCGAGCAGATGCGCCGCGCCAAGGAGTATGGCGAGGGGCTGCGGACGCGGCGGCAGATGGTCTACGCGGACCTCTCGCTCTCGATCTACAACCGCGACCCCAAGGGCCTCGATCCCGACGCGGTCATGGCCGACCTGGTGAAGAAGTATCAGCCGTTCCCCTACGTGGATGGCACCCACTTCACCTGCTCGTTCGGCCACCTCGACGGTTACTCGGCGGTGTACTACACCTACATGTGGTCGCTGGTGATCGCGAAAGACATGTTCAGCCGGTTCGACCGGAGCAACCTCCTCGACCCCAAGGTGGCGATCCAGTACCGCAAGGCGGTGCTCGAGCCGGGTGGCTCCAAGCCCGCGGCCGAGCTGGTGAAGGACTTCCTGGGGCGTCCGTTCAACTCCACGGCGTTCGAGAAGTGGCTGAACCAGGAAGAAGGCAAGACCACGTTGAAGACCTCCACCATGGACTAGCGATCTCTCGATCGCGACCAGACGGCCGGCCTCCAGGGGCCGGCCGTTTGCGTTGGCTGCCGAGGCCCGCGTGACCCGCCGATAACCCGGGCATGAAGTCCACGTTCGAAGATGGCCGTCGCGTCGTCGAGCTGCGGCCTGTGGGGATGGCGCGCTGGTTCGAGGCCGGCTTCCTGATCTTCTGGCTGGCCGGCTGGGCGGCCGGCGAAGCGTTCGGCGTGTGGATCCTGGTCTCCGTCATCGGCGCCCTGATGAAGCTCCCGATCCACGGTCTCCCCAGGATCGGCGAGGGAAGCGCGGGGATGGCCGGCGCCCTGGCCATGCTCGGGTTCGGTTTGGTGTGGCTCTCGTTCTGGACGCTGGGCGGCGTACTGGCCGCGACTCGGGTGCTGCAGACGCTGTGGGGCATGGATCGCATCGAGTGGGACGGCGCCGGCGTGCGACGCATCTCGCGTCTCGGCCCGTTCCGGCGCACGCGTGACTTCTCCCGTGACGACATCCGCGGCGTGGCCTTCCGGCGCGGCGGCGTCGTGCTCGAGACCGCGCGCGCGGCCGTGCCGCTGACCAACCTGGGATCGCGCCAGGACCATGCCGAGCTCCGTGCAGAGCTCGAGCACTCGCTCGCTCTCCTCGAGCGCAGAGCGATGCCGGTCGACCTGCCGTCAGGCTGGGAGAGCGCTGTGGACCTGGAAGGCATTCCCGTGCTCCAGCGCAGCACGCTGCTCCGCCGCCGGCAGGCGACGTTCGTGAGCGCGATCTTCCTCGCGCTGGCGGCCGCTGCGGGGTTTCTCGTCGCCGGCGCACAGAACGGCAGCCACGCGCCCGCGTGGGTGCCCACGCTGGTGCTGAGCCTGCTGGCGGCCGTCGCGGGCGCCGGTGCTCTATGGCTGTGGTTCGGCGGCGAGGCGATTCGCCTGAAGCCCAGCCATGCCGAATTTCTGCGCTGGTTCGGCTCGCGCCGCTGGCTGCGCAGGTATGCCTCGGCATCGATTCGCCTCGAGCACAGCACCGACAGCGACGGCGACGACTGGTACAAGCTCGTGCTGCGCGGCTCCGCGGGAGCCAGGACGATCGCGAGCGCGCTGCATGACCCGTACGACCTCGAGCGTCTGGGCCGATGGATGGCCGCGCGCCTCGGCCGGGAGCTGGAGCTTCCCGGCGGAGTCCGGAGATAGGGCGCCCGAAAGCGCCCTGTTTCATCTCCTCAGCACCGTGATTCGGCGCGACCACATCTGGTCGCCGCGCTCCACGCGCACGAAGTAGACGCCCGGCGCCACACGCCGGCCGGAAGCATCTTCGCCGTTCCAGGCGACGCGATGGAGACCGACGTCCAGCGTCTGGCGGTCGAGAGGCCGCGCGATCAGCCGTCCGGCGGCGTCGTAGATCCCGAGGTCGACGGCTCCGCCACGGGGCATCTCGAGCTCGATGGTCGCTCCGGCGCCGGGATTGGCCCCCACCAGGCGAATCCACGAGTGCTCGTTCTCGAGGTCCATCGTCGCTCCGAGCTTCGGGGACTTCGATCCTCCGCCCACCGGAGCGTCACCCAGCGACAGCAGGTACTGCTCGAGCGCGTGCTTGTCGGCATCCGACAACGTGAGCGTGAACAACGAGTCGTAATGGTCGATCACGTCGGCCAGCGTGGCGAATCGGCCGTCGTGATAGAAGCCGCCCTTGGTGTGGGTCCACAGCCCCTTGAGAGGGGACGTGCGGTAGCGACGGTCGGGCGAGCGATCCGCCTGGAAGGCGTCGACGCCGATCTCTTCGGGACGGTGCATGTTGTAGCCCGGCTCGGTGAAGAGCGGCGGCACGTGACACTCCCCGCAGCGCGCCGTGGTTTCGAACAGCCTCTTGCCGGTGGCGGCGGCAGCGGCGTCGAATGATCCCTCGGGTGGCTTCGGCGCCGGAATCGCGAGCTGATAGAAGTGGAGGGCGGCGAGCTTGCCGGTGACGAGGTCGGGCGTGTTGCGCACGTGCCCGAAGCGTTCTCGTGCCGCGATCGGGAACCGAGTCGCGTCGTCGAGACGCGGATCGTAGAACGTTCCTTGCCCGCGCATCTGGAGGTTCGAGACGTACGCGTTCCAGTGCGTGACGGACCCCCAGCCGGTCCAGGTGTGGAGGTTGACGCCCGCGAGACCGAACGCCGGCGGGATCAGCGTCGCGCCCGAGCGTCCGGTCGGGCTGAACGCCTTGCCGTCGAGGTTCAGCTCGGCGTCGTACTTTCCGGGCCCCCAGCTCTGCAGCACCCGCACGACCGTGTCGACCGGAACACCGAGGAGATCGGCGAACGGCTGGAGGTTCGGCGCGAGCGAGACGATGGCGCCGACGTCCAGATCGCGATTGGCCCAGCCATCGAGCCGATGGCCCACTCCCATGGTGAGGCTGTTGTCCACGGTCGAGTGGCAGAACGCGCACTGGATGCCGATGGAGGAGAGCTCGCCACCGGTGAAGAACCCGGTGACTCCGAGCACCGCGTTGAGCCGCAGCAGCTCCAGAGTGACGGCGGGATCATCGAGATCGATGCGTCCTTGAGCAATCTGCTGCTGCAGATTCTTCGGCAGCGCGTCCACGTCGATCTTGAGCCCGACGCCGAGCGCGATGCGCGGGCTCACGGTGCGGATCGCCTCGTGGAGCCTCAGCACGCCTCCCCAGAATGCTTCGTCACCGAACGTGTCGTACCGGAACGTGCGGCGTCCTTCCTCGATCATCTGGGTGGCGGTCGTCGAAACGACCTGGTCGGCAGGCGCGCTCGATCGGTTCAATCGGCTCGCGAAGCCGACCAGGCCGAGGAGAGCGACCGCCGCGATCATGAAAGGCACGATACGGCGAAGGAGGGTTTGCATGACGCCTCCAAGCCGGCGGAGCGGGGCGCGTCCGAGATCGCGCGGCGAGCGAAGTGCGGTGTTGGTCCTGTCGCGAGCGCGCCGGATGGGTGGCAGAGACGCGGATCGCGGCCGAGCCTGGATGTCGGGAGGAATTCGATGCTAGGCCGATCGGCGCGGCCTCGTCACCAGGTATTTTCCGGAGGCTTTGGCCGTCTTCCCCAGGCCTGGATCGTGGTGGGCGTCACCATCGTCACGGCCTCATCCTCCAGGTACTCCTCGAGTTCCTCGATCCATGCATCGAGCTCGGAGGGTCGGGCCAGCCCGAGGCCTACGATGACCTCCCGCTGCGCGGCCGCCCAGGCCAGCGGGAGTCGCATGTGGGGATGCCGGTTGCCGAGCGTCAGCGCCGAGCAGCGCACGGAGACGCCTTCGAGCCCCGCGGCTTCCAGCAGATCGGGCGCCCTGCGGCCGACATTGGGATCACCGGAGTCCGCGATCGCGGCGGTCAGCGCCGCGAGCAGTCGCGGCCAGGCCGCGGTGGCCGGGCGGTAACGCCAGGAAGCCAGATCCGGCTCCTGAATGGCGACGAAGCCGCCCGGCTTCGCGAGGCGGGTCATGCGCGCGACCGCGGCCTCCGGGTCGACGAGATGGAGCGCGAAGCGAAGGTGCACGAGGTCGAAGGAGGACTCGCCGAGCGCGGGGTCGAGCAGATCGGTAACGACGAGCTGAACCTGGAGCTGGCCGGCTTCGAGCGTGGCGTGCTGCGCCTGTCTCGCGAGCTCGTCGCCGCGATCGGCGCCGATGACGAGGCCTTCGCTTCCGACCCGGCGAGCGAGGATGCCGAGGATGCCGGCCGGGCCGCACGCGAGATCGGCGCACTTCCATCCCGGCTCGACGCCGATCCGGTCGAGGAGGATCTCGGTCTCGGGCGCCCACACGTCGGCCTGAAGGGCCTGATGGACCTTCTGCGGCTCTTGGCCCGCGCGAAGCGGGGCACCTGGGCGGAGCACGGCGTCCTCCGTGGAATGACACCAGTGGAACACGTCGCGTCAGAGGAGTCGAGAGGTGCTTTGTAAGCGCGCGGCCGTAGCTCTCGGCGGACCTAGGCCCGGCTGCTCTCTCCTCTTCGGACGGTGCCGGCCAGCTCGTCGGCGTGGAAGCTGGAGCGCACGAGCGGGCCGCTGGCGCAGTTCTCGAAGCCGAGGCTCATCGCCATCTCGCCCCATGCGCGGAACTTGTCGGGGTGGACGTACTCGCGCACCGGAAGGTGGTTGGGCGAAGGGCGCAGGTACTGACCGATGGTGAGGAGCTGGCAACCATGCGCTCGCAGGTCGACCAGCGTCTGCTTCACCTCGTCGTCGGTCTCGCCGAGGCCGAGCATGATGCCGGACTTGGCCTTGATGACGTTGCTCCGCTCGCGCACGCGGCGCAGCAGCTCGAGCGAACGGCCGTAGCGGGCGCTCGGGCGCACCACCGGGTGAAGCCGCTCGACGGTCTCGATGTTGTGGTTGATCACGTCCGGCTCGGCCTCGATCACTCGCGCCAGATCGTCCTCGTGGCCGCGGAAGTCGGGGATCAGCACTTCCACCACCGTGCCGGAGCGCTCGCGGATCGCGCGGATCGTCATCGCGAAGACCGTGCTGCCGCCGTCCGCCAGGTCGTCGCGAGCCACCGAGGTGATCACGGTGTGCCGCAGGTTCATGCCCGCCACCGCTTCGCCCACGCGCCGTGGCTCGTCCCAGTCCACGAAACCATTCGGCCGTCCGGGGGCCACGGCGCAGAACCCGCAGCGCCGCGTGCACAGGTCGCCGAGGATCATGATGGTGGCGGTGCCGCGCGACCAGCAGTGTCCGAGGTTCGGGCAGCGCGCTTCCTCGCACACGGTGTGGAGCTTCTGGGCGCGCAGCAGCGCCTTGGTCTCGGCGTAATCGCCGGCTCCGGGCAACGCGACCTTGAGCCAGTCCGGCAGACGACGGAAGCCTCCCAGGCCATGCGCCGCGTCGGCGCCGACGCCGACTCCGGCGCCCGAGGCGCAGCCGCCGAAGCGCGGCGTGAGCGGCACGCGCTGGGGAACCGCAGGACGCGGCGCGCCATAGATCCTGATCTCGGGATGCGGTCCTGCAGACGCGTTCGGCAGCTCGTCGCTCATCTCAGTCCTTGGCCATCGCGGCGCGGCCGACCGCACCACTGCCTTTGAGCTCGAGCATGCGGTCCAGCGCCACGCGCGCGTGGCGCTTCACGTCCTCCGGGACGCGCACCGGGTTCACGACGTGGCCGTCGGCGAGATTCTCGAGCGACCACAGGAGATGGGCCGGATCGATCCGGTTCATGGTGGCGCATGGACACACGTTCTTCTGCAGCGAGCGGATGTTCTGCTCGGGATGCTCGAGAGCCAGCCGATGGACCAGGTTGATCTCGGTGCCGATCGCCCAGCTCGATCCGGCCGGCGCCTTCTTCACCTGCTCGATGATGTACTCGGTCGAGCCGACGAGATCGGCGCTCTGCACCACCTCGTACGCGCACTCCGGATGAACCAGGATGCGGATCGCGGGATCCTCGGCGCGCACTTCGTCGATCTGGCGGCGCGTGAATTTCGTGTGCACCGAGCACCAGCCTCGCCACAGCACGATGCGGATGTCGGCGCCGAAGCAGCGGGCATTCGCCTGATCGAGGTCGCGAGCCCGCCACTCCCATTCCGCGGTCGACTCGAGCGGCACGCCCATCGCCACCGCGGTATTGCGTCCGAGATGCTGGTCGGGGAAGAAGAAGGTGCGTGGCTTCCGGCTCCATGCCCACTCCAGGACGGCGCGGGCGTTGGAGGAGGTGCACACCACGCCTCCGCGCTCGCCACAGAACGCCTTGAGCGCGGCGCTGGAGTTCATGTACGTCACCGGCACGAAGCTGTCGCCGTGCGCGCGCGCCAGCCGATCCCACGCCTCTTCCACGTCCTCGAGGTCGGCCATGTCGGCCATGGAGCAGCCGGCCTTGAGGTCGGGAAGGATCACGGTCTGATGCGGCTGCCGCAGGATGTCGGCGGACTCCGCCATGAAGTGCACGCCGCAGAACACGATGAACTCGGCATCTTTCTGGGCGGCGGCGAGCTGGGAGAGCTTGAACGAGTCGCCGCGATGATCGGCGAACTCCATCACGCTCTCACGCTGGTAATGGTGTCCCAGGATCACCGCCCGGCGGCCGAGCCGGCGCTTGGCTTCCCAGGCCCTGGCGCGGATCTCGTCGGCGGCCAGCGCCGCGTAGTCCGAGAACGGACGGGCGCCCGGTGCGACCGGTGGTGCGACGAGCGTCTTCATGAGGAGGCCACCTCGCTGCGGCCTAATCGATCTCGCTCTGCAACGACTTCCGTTGCTCGAAGCCTCCGTCGAGCGGATGCCAATGCGAGACTTCGCGCTCGCCGAGCTTCCAGCACAGGAACACGAGGCGATCTCCGGCGAGCGCGTAGAAATCGATGAGCCCCTGGTCCAGATCCTTGACCACGCAGCCGTGGCAATGAATCGCCGCGACCTCGCGCGCGATGACTTCCTCCAGCGGACGCCTCTGGTCGTGAAGGCGAGCCAGCTCGTGGGTGTCGGGATTCTCCTTGGACGCTCCGGAAACCGCCAGGGTCAGCACCTGGATGCGGTTCTGCAGCTCCGCGAAGTCGCGCTTGGCCTGCGTGAGCCGTTGCATGCGGCCGCGCAGCTCGGGAAGGAGCTTGTTGGCTTCCTCCACCGTGAACGTCACCAGCTTCACGCCTACGATTCTCCTCCCGCGGCTTCCGCGGTCTCCGCGGTCTCGAACGAGTTGCCGCATCCGCAGGAACGCACCGCATTGGGATTTTGGATGGAGAAGCCGCTGCCCTGCAACGACTCGACGAAATCGATGTTCACGCCGTTCAGGACCTTGGCGCTCTCCGGATCGACCAGGACCTTCACGCCTCCGAACTCCCCGACCCAGTCCTCCGCTTCGATCTGCTGGGCCAGCGACATTCCGTACGAGAACCCCGAGCATCCGCCCTTCTGAACGAAGACTCTGAGTCCCGCCACCGATTCGCCCTGTTGCGCGATGATCTCGCCGAGCTTCCTGCTCGCCGCATCCGTCAAGGTCAGCATGTTCTCCCTTTCCTTCGGCCCTTCACGAGCGGCGGTC
>DASTBI010000042.1 GCA_035712145.1 Candidatus Eisenbacteria bacterium
CTGGCCCTCCGCCCCGGCGTGTGCGGCAGGCTTCTTCGAGAAGTAGCACGGACACAACATGGGACAGGAGCAGGCTTCGATGACGCTGGCCTTCATGCTCCAGGAGGTGCTCTTGTCCGCGCTCGCCATCGCCGTGGCGCCGAGAAGGAAGACCGTGATCCAGGCGGCCAGGAGCTTCGGCATCGTGCAACCTCCTTGCATGGCGTCGATCGGCGGCAGGCTACGTCCGCGATAAGGAGCATGCAAGGAAGGGCGCGCTTTCTCTCCGTCAAGGGGTTACCGTTGCCGCTGGAGGCTGGCCATGCGAGCACGCTCTGGGATCCGTCTACTCCTCGCGCTTCAAGCTGCCTGGTGGAGTGGCGTGCTGCTGGTCGACGAGCCGTTTCATCCGTTCGAGTCGGCGCACGCCGCGACGGTCGGGCCCGATGCCGACTCCCTTTATCGTCGCGCCCTCGGCCACTTGGCTCGCCCCTCGCCCGAACATCGGCGACTGGCCCTCAAGGACCTCGAAGCCGCGGCGCGGAGGGCAGATCACCGTACCGACATTCTGCACGCGGTCGCTTGGACCTATTCCGGCATGGGTTACCCCGGGCGCGCGCGCGCCTGCCTGAATCAGATCAGCCGATTGTCGGCCGATGATGGGGAAGCTCAGCTCCACCTCGGACTGCTATGGAAGTGGTCGTGGCTTGCTTCTCTCAGCTCCTCCGACTATGCGCAATCCTTGCGATCTCTTCTGCGGGCGGCCGCGCTCGCGCCGAGAGATCTCGAATGTCGACTCGCGCTGACGGCGCTCGCTTTGGCCAAGGGCAACGTCCGGCTCGGAGTCCAGGCTGCGAAGAGCGCGATCCTTTGCGATCGCACCGCCCCCGAAGCGGCGCTCGCTCTGGGCACCGCATCCTATTTCGCCGGAGACCTGGTACGGGCGGACAGCGCATTCCGCGCCGCCGTGCCCCGGCTTCCGGCGGAGATCAGGGGACGCTTCACGGATCTGACGGGAATCGCCTTCGACGCATCCCTGGCGCAGCTGTCGCGCGCGGAGGCGGAGGCCGACGCGTTCTGGCGGGATCGAGATCCCGACCTCACCACGCCTCACCATGAAGCGCGGCTCGACTTCCTGGCCCGCGTGGCGCATGCGGTGTTGCTCTTGCGAGATCGGCGGGGCTCGACCTGGGACATGCGGGCCGAGCTGTTCGCCCGTTACGGGATCCCCAAGAAGGTCGAGCTGCCGCCGCCACCTGGCGAGGGCGAGGACGTCTTCTCCTACCTGACGTTCTTTCCGTTCAAGGAGGTGGGCATTGGATTTCCTTATCACCAGCAGACCTGGGTCTATCCCGACTTGGGCCTGCGCGTGGAGCTCTGGGATCGGTCGCTGAGAGAATCCTATGGACTCTCGGTCAGCGAGTTCGAGGATGCCGACCCGCGCCCCAGCCTGGACATCTTGGCCGAGCGCGCCGACCTGGTGGCGCTCGAAGGAGGAGTCGGAGTCTACCGATCCCTTCCTCCAGGCAGCACGCCCATGTCGGTCCGAGCGATTCTCGCGCAGTTCCCATCGGATACGGGCGCTCGTCTGCTCGGATACGTCGAGGCGGATGGCGGCCCAGCCGACACGCTGCGTGGATCGTGGGCCGTTGTCGGAGCAGACGGACGGGTTGTTGCACGGAACGGCGGCCTCCTCGCGGTCTCGGCCTGCGATCCCGGGGCTCGTAAAGTCGTCCAGTTCGACGCCGTGGTCCCGCCCGGGACCTATCGCGTGCATCTTGCGGTCGACGGTCCGCAGGGCCGGCGCGGCATCGCGCGACTGGAGAGCCACGTCGAGCCTCCTTCCGCACAGCTCGCCCTCAGCGAGCTGGTGCCAATCTGCGAAGCTTCGGTCGAACGCTTGCCCGGCGAGCCCATACGCCTAGATCCCGACTTCGAGCGGCGGGTGAGAGGGCCGCGCGGGTTGTCGGTCTACTTCGAGGTGGACCACCTCTCGGTGGACCAGAATGGGCGCTCTCGATTCGCCTATGCCTACGTCGTGCGCCGCGCCGATACGAAGCGCGGCTCCGGCCGCAAAGACGCGGACTTCGAGGCCTGGCGCGAGGAAGAGAACGCGGGACCGCATCGTCGCCAGTTCGTGAGCGGGTTCGTGACGTCCCTGCAGCCGGGCGCTTATGACTTCGAGATCGTGGTGCGCGACCTCCGATCTGGAGCGGTGGCGAGGCGCTCGATCCGCTTCTTCAAAGCCTAGCCGCCGGACGCCCTCCTGGGACGGGACAGTCACTTCCCAGGGGTGGTCGATCTCCTCTCGACATCGCGAGCCGGCATTTGCCGGCGGTGCTCGACGTCCGATAACCTGTTTGGCCACTTCGGGCAGCGCATCCCCCCGAACGCCCGAAAGGAGCCCACCGCCGTGAAGAGCCCATTCCTCGAGACGCTGCGCCAGCGAGTGCTGGTCTATGACGGCGCCATGGGCACGCAGATCCAGGCGGCCGGGCTCACCGCCGAGGACTTCGGCGGGAAGCGCCTGGAA
>DASTBI010000043.1 GCA_035712145.1 Candidatus Eisenbacteria bacterium
TCTCGTTCACTCGCTCATGAGTGGCCAGAAAATGAGAGCCGCCTGTGAGCACGCCGCTCGAGTCGCGGCCGAGGTTGCCGACACCGGTCGAATCCGGGCTCGGCTTCGCACTAGGGTCAGGCCCACTGCCCAGGCGATTCCTGCATGATCTTGGGGTAGCCGACCAGCACCAAGGCGGTCATTGTGCGTTGACCGGGATCACGCGTCAGGCATAGGGTTGACGCACGTCGGGCGTATGCGCCGGAGGCACCCCATGCGCCACCTTCCCGCCCGGCCCCTGATCCGTCTCGGATTCCTGCTCGTTTTCATTGCGGTGTCATTAGCGGTCGAGACGCCCGCGAGCCAAACAATTCGTTGCACGTCCCGCGGCGACGAGGTCCGACTCGCGCCCGCGGCTGGTTTGGAGCCTGACCAAGTCGCGACGTGGGAGAAGATCGCCACCCTGGGTCCGCTGATCGTGACGCCCGCGATGGTTCTCGATCCGGAAGGCCGGCGAGCGCTAACGATCTGCGGTGGCGGCTCGAGTTACACCAGTGGCGTCCGGCAGCTGCGACTCGACGGCAGGGCAGAGTGGTTGCTGATCGAGACGGTTGGCCGGCCGATCTCGCCGCGACGATCCCTTGCGGCCATCTACGAACCGAAGCACCGACGCGCGATCATCTATGGTGGCTACGACGGCACGTTCCTCGCGGACGTGTGGCAACTGACGCTCGAACGATCGCCGACATGGTCGCGCCTCGCGGTCGCAGGAGAAGGCCCGCCGCCGCTGGCCGCCGCGGCCGCCGTCTATGACTCGAAGCGCGATCGAATGCTGCTGATCCATGGGAATGACGGCATCGCGCCTGACTTTCGATACGGGGGCGTGTGGGCGCTCAACCTCTCCGGTCGACCACGCTGGCAGGCTCTCACTCCAGCGGGACCGAGCCCGGCGCCACGCTCAGCGCACAGCGCAGTCTACGATCCTATGCACGATCGAGTGATCGTGTTCGGCGGCTCGACGTCGGGCCTCGAGTCTTGCTCCGACGAGCTGTGGGAGCTACGGCTCCAGGGACGCGGCGCATGGCGAAAGCTCGAGCTGCCAGAGCCCAGGCCAGGTGGGCGCGAAGAACACAGCGCCGTGGTGGACTCGAGGCGCCAGGAAATGCTGATTTATGGCGGCTTCGGTGATTGTATTGAATACGGAAGGGCAGGAACCCTGGCGCTCCATGACGGATGGGCTCTGTCCCTCGGCGATGCGCCGGTTTGGCGACGACTCCCCGACGGACCCGAGCGAGCCGGGCGCTGGGGCCATCGTGCGGTCTTCGACCCCCAGCATTCGCGCATGATCGTGGCCGGTGGATGGGGCGGGATGGGATCGACGCTCGCCCTCGTCAATGAGCCCGAAGTGCGCGCGCCTCGAGCTCTCGTCGCGGCAAAGGCGCCGGCGACCCCATCCTCACCGGCCGACCTGCCGCTTCGTCTCGCCGTCCGCATGCCCAATCCCACGCGTGGGGCGCTCGCGATGGAGCTGGCCCTTCCCACACGAGGGGCGCGCCTCGAGTTGTTTGACGTGACGGGCCGGCGCGTCGCGCAGCGTGAGCTCTCCGACCTCGGACCGGGTTTCGTTCGTTACCGGTGGGACGCGACCGAGCAGCTTCCAGCGGGGATCTATCTCATGCGGCTCTCCAGGGCCAAGGAGACGGTGAAGAAGAAGGTCATCTTGCTTCACTGAAACTCAACGAACGAGCGTGATCTTTCGCCAGCTCGTTCGTTCACCGATCCGAAGGCCGATCAGGTAAAGGCCGCCCGGCAGACCGGCCGGATTCCATGGGACGGCATGGACGCCCGGGGGATAGAAACGTGCGGCGGGCTCCGCAACCATTCGCCCGCGGATATCGAATACCTTCACCGTGGCTCGTGCCGCTTGGGGCAGCGCGAACTCGATCGTGACGGGACCGTCGCTCGGGTTGGGACGAACCGCGAGCGAGAGGGAGGCTGGAGCGGGCTCGATCGGAACATCCACGACGCCCTGCGTGTGACGGTACACGCCGTTGCCGGTCGCGACGTACAGGGTCTCCTCGATGCTCCCGGTGCGCAGGAGCAGGTGATTGACGCCGTAACCTGCGGCCGCGGGGTAGGCGATTGCCTGCCACGAAAGCCCTCCGTCCTCGCTTTGGTGGAACACCACGCCACGTGGATCCGGCATGAAGCGCGCCCCCGCGGCGTAGAGCTTGAGCGCGCCGAACGGTCGGACGGCCATGCCGAACGTGTACATCGAGGGGTCGGGCGAGGTGAGCGGAGTCCAGTGGGCGCCGCCATCCTCGGTCTTCTGCACCCAGCCCTCCATGCCCACGTAGGCGTAGTCGGCGTTCAAGGGATGTCCAGCGATGGCGTCCACCGCGTTGTCGCCGCCTGCGAAGAGTGACTGCAGTTTCCACGTCTCGCCGAGATCGGTGGATCTGAGAACGCACGGCGAGAAGATGACCGTTTCACCGCCCGCCCACAGGACCGAGGCGTTGGCAGGAGATCGCTCGAGCGCGTTCAGGCCGCAGGACAGCTCGGAGACGACTCGCCAGCTCATTCCTCCATCCGAGGACTTCTCGATCCGGCTGCCGACCGCGAAGAGCGGCTCTCCGGCCGCGTGAGGACCGAGCATGAACCTGGCCTGACGCGCGAACGTTGCTCCGCCGGAGCCGAAGCCGTTCTGGAATGGCTGCCAGGTCACCGCCGCGTCGACACTGCGGAAGAGGGAGATCGTGTCGTTCGTCGCGCCGGTCAAGCCGCGTGAAGCGAGAAGGGCTCCCGGGGCCAGGGAAAGGATGTCGAAGACCCTCCGTCCCGTGAATCCGATCTGGGCCCAGGTCGTGTCGGGTGCGCCTGCGGAGAGGCGATACAGTCCGTCGTCGGTGCAGGCGTAGAGATCTCCGCCGATGCTCCTCAGCTTGTGGACGTCACGGCCGCTCAGCCCCAGCGGCCGCCACGCCGCGCTGGCGGTGGTGGCGAGGCCAAAGCCAAAGGCCCACACCGCGAGAAGCGTCGCGAAGCCGCGTCGCATCGCTCATCCCTCGGCCACGTCGTAGTCCATCGCGGCGTTGGCGAGCTTGGCGAACTCGTCCAGCGTCAGAGTCTCGCCGCGGCGCCGCGGATCCACGCGGGCATGCCGCGCCAGGCGCTCGATCTTCTCCTTGGGCAGCTCGAGCGTCGCCTCCAGCGTGTTGAAGAGCTGCTTGCGGCGCATCTGGAACGAGCCGCGGATGATCCGGAACAGCATCTCCACGCTCTCGACATCCACGGGCGGACGCTCCCGCATCATGAAGCGCACGAGCATGCTGTCGACTTCGGGACGCGGCCAGAAGGCGGAGGCCTTCAAGGTCATGAGCGGCTCGAGCACCGCGTGGTAGCGAGCGAAGAGCGTGAGCGCTCCGTACGCCGGGCTTCCCGCGGGCGCGGCGAGGCGCTCGGCGTATTCCTTCTGCACCAGGAGGACGGCGCTGCGCACCACATGGCGCTGCTCGAACAAGCGTTCGAGGATCGGGGTGGTGATGTTGTAGGGAATGTTTCCAACCACCGCCAGCCGCTCGGTGCGCTGGGCGGCGGCGATCTCCGCGAGGTCGACCTCGAGGAAATCGGCGTGCATCAACTCGAGACCCGGGATCGCATCCAGCTCCTCGCGCAGCAGCTCGACCAGGCCGTCGTCCATCTCGATCGCGATCACGCGGGCGGCGCGCGCGGCGAGGTAAGGGGTCAGCGCGCCGGCGCCGGGGCCGATCTCGACCACCACGTCGTCGGGGCGCACCCGCGCCTGCTCGGCGATGCGCTCGGCCAGGTCCGACCGCACCAGGAAGTTCTGCCCGAAGCGCTTGCGGGGACTGAGGCCGCGGGTGGCGAGCGCCATCTTCAGCCGGGAAAGCTCGGAGCCCTCCGCTTCTGCTCGCTCGCGGACGTATGCCGAGGCGCGCCCCCCGAAACGAGAGCGCCGAGTGGGGAACGGCGGAGGCATGGCCCGAGTGTAGAGGCGATGGCCGGCAACGAAAAGGCGGGGACCGAAGTCCCCGCCCGATCGACGGCTTGCGAGGCCTGTTAGTTCGTCGAGGTCTGCTGGCTGAGCGAGGGCACGAACTCCTCGGTCACCGCCTTGCGCAGCAGGGACGGCGGCACCAGGCCTTGAGCCAGCACGAAATCGTTGAAGCGCTTGCGATCGAAGCGCGGGCCCAGGGCCCGCTGCGCGTCTTGCCGGATCTCGAGCAGACGCGAGTAGCCCACGAAATAGGACGTCGCCTGTCCCGGCGCCATGAACAGGTAGCGCTCGACCTCCTGGGTCGCCATGGCATCGGACAGGCAGACATCCTCGCGCAGCACCCGGTAGGCTTCGTCGCGGGTCACGGTGCCGAGCTGCAGTCCAGGATCGAGGAACGCGCGTGCGTTGCGCATGAGCCGGTTCTGCAGAGCGATGAGCTGGCCCTCGAGCGGCTCGTAGGGGACCATCTCGGCCTCGGCGTAAAGTCCCCATCCCTCGACGTTCACGCTGTTGAACGCGAAGAGGGCGCGCGCCAGTGACACGCCGCGCTCCACCACCGACGCGAACTGCAGCTCGTGCCCGGGCCGGCCTTCGTGCGCGCACAAGGTCCACGAGGCGGCTTCGTGGGTGAAGTCGTCGAATTGCTTTTCCTTCTCACCCGGGGCGCCAGGGATGCGCAGCGGCAGCACGAAGGTGCCGCGCTCACCGGTGTTGCCGATCATCCGCGGCGGCCGCATGTTGGGCGCCGGGATCGCCGCGCTCTCGGCCTCGCTCGCCAGCTTGATCTCCATCTCGCGCGCCGGAACGGTGACGATCGACTCGCGGCGGATGATCTCCTCCACTTCCTTGCTGCGCTTCAGGTAGTGGGCCAGGATGGCGTCTCCGGTGAGCTGCGACTTCTTGAGCTCCTTGATCACGTCGCGATAGTCGGTGACGTTCCAGCCCTTCTCCTTCGCCACCAGCGGCGCCAGAGCCTGCATCGCGCGCTGCGTCTCCTGGAACGACGTCTTGGCCCGGCTCTGCAGCTCCTCGATCGGCATGTCGACGCCGAGCTGCTCCAAAGAGAACGCATAGAGCTCGGAAGGCTGACGAAAGTCGGTGCGCGCCGTCGGCAGCACCTCGGCCTTCACGAACGCGTCGAACGCCGCGAGCTGAGTCTTCAGCTTCGCGTAGTTCTTCTCGTACCCTTTGATCTTGTACTTGGCGAAGAGCTGGCCGATGCCGTCGATGTAGCGAGCGCTGTTGGTCAGGTCCTTCTCGACCTCGTCCTTGAACGGCTTGCGCAGGTTCTCCTTCATCCGCTCGCGCATCCGCGCCGTCATGAGCTCGCTGATCGGCGTGTATCCCTTCTCCTGTCCGGCGTAGCGACGAAGCCGGACCAGCGCCGCCTGGCGGCGTTCCGCCGACACCTGGTCGTCGAGCAGGGCGCGCAGGCCCTGGAACACCAGAGCACTCGCGCTGAAGTAGGGCTGGTTGTGCTTGCGATCGAGCTCGCTGCCCTTGAGCTGCCGGTCGGCGGCCTTGATCAGGATGTCGAGATCCTGGCGCACCGGGGGATCGGTCTCGGCCTCGAGACGCTTGCGGAGCTCGGCAGCGGCCGTGGCCGTGGCGGCGTCGACGCGCTCCTCGTAGCCGGCGCTGAGATCGGAGATCGCTTCGTCGTAGCCGGGGATGCCGAGACGGGCCGCGCCTTCGGGACCGAACCTGGCCATCACGTCGAGCAGCACCTGCGCGTTCTGGTTGCTCTTGAGACACCACGCGGGCTGGGCCGGCGCGGCGGCTTTCGCGGACGGTGGCGGCGCCGACGGCGTCGCCGCGAGCGCGAGGCTCGCGGAGCATGACAGCGTCAGAGTCGCGAGTCCGAGGCGGACTCGATTCGAGAGAAACACGGGGACCTCCTTGAGGGACGGGCACGCCGGGAGTCGGCGGGCGGCGCAGCGCTCTACGGGCGCGAAGGCGCTGACGGTTGCACGATGGGTCGGAGGCGGGGGCAGAACCCGACCGGTGCGCCGCAGAACCAGACGAACGCGTCGACGGCCTCGAGACGGGGCGAAGAGTGCGAATCAGGCCACGTCGAGGCCGATGCCGCGTTCCAGCACCTCGCGCGCCATGTCGCGCGCATAGGGATCGGATGAAGTCCGCGCGATGCGCACCAAGGCTTCGTGACCGTCCGGCCCGAGCGCTCCGAGCGCATAGGCGGCATGGTGCCGCACCCACCATGACGAGTCGGTGAGCCGTGCCGCGATCGCCTCGATCGCGATCGTCGCGCGCACCCGCCCGAGCGCGCGGGCCGCCTGCGCTCGCACCTGCCACGCCTCGTCCTCCAGCGCAGCCAGCAGCGAGGTCCCGCACTCCGGGGCCCCCAGCAATCCCAGCGCACGGGCGGACGTCACCCGCTGCTCGAGTGTCCCGCTATCGAGGTAGTGTTCGAGGCGTTCACGCGCTCCGCGATAGCCGCCCTTTCCGAGCACGTCGATGGCCGCGAGCTCGAGCGTCGGATGCGTGATCCCGCGCTCGAAGGCAGCGGCGATCTCGGGCAATCCAGCACGCCGGAACGCCGTCAGCAGGCTCGCCCAGGAGCGACGGGTGCGTCGCGACAGCTTCTCGGGGTGCGCGAGCAGCCAGCGCAGGGCCCGGAGGTCGCGCGCTCGCGCCAGCGCATGAGCCGCCGCCAGAGTGACCGGTTCGGGACCGCGGCGCAGTGCGCGTCGCAGCAAACGGGAGCTGCTCCGGCACGGCAGCAATCCGAGCCGACGCGCAGCCAGCTCGCGTCGCCACGGCGAATCGTCGCGCAGCCGCTTGCGCTCGGCCACGACGTGCGGATTCGTGGCGAGCGTCGTCGCCAGACGCCTGAGTCGTCCGCGGTAGGGCCCGAGCGAGAGCCGCTCGACGACGGCCCAGAAGGTGGCTGCACGCGCTCGGACGGCCGCTCGTGTCATCCGACTCGTCCAGGGCTCGTCGCGCAGCGTGCCGCGCATCAGGATGAGAAGGGAGCGGCCTTCGCGCCGGTCGTGTCGGCGCCGGCGGCGGTCCAGCGCGCGAGCCAGGAACAGCGCGATCAGCGCGCTCGACAGGACGACGATGATGGCCAGAGCAGGCGGCACAGGCTGCACGTCAGGGTGGGCCATGGCCCCTGGTTCTTCGGCACGAGCAGGACAGGCCTTGAGGCGCGATCAGCCGTGCACGCCGGCCGGGATGCGGAACAGCTCGCGAGCGTTGGCGGTCGTGATGCGGTCCGCCGTTTCCGGCGTCCATCCGCGGATCTCGCAGAGTCGCCGCACGACGCGGGGCAGGAGCCCTGGCTCGTTGCGCTTGAGCGAGCGCGGCTCGGGCTCGAGGTACGGCGCGTCGGTCTCCAGCATCAGCATCGACTCGGGCGCGACCCGGACCGCCTCATCGAGCGCCGCGTGACCGTAGGTGAGACAGCCTCCGATCCCGAGCTTGAAGGCCAGCGCCTCGGCGCGCGCGATCACCTCGGGCCCATCGTCGTAGCAATGGAGGACTCCGCCGGCGGCGGGGCGCGTCTCTTCCAGGATGGCGAGCACGTCCGCGAGCGCGCTGCGCTGGTGGATCACCACCGGCAATCCCACCTCGTCGGCCAGCGCGAGCTGAGCGCGGAACCAGCGCTCCTGATCGGCGCGCGGCGCGTAATCCCGATAGAAGTCGAGCCCGGTCTCGCCGATCGCAACGACCCGTGGATGACGAGCGTGATCGCGAAGCTCGTCGAGATAGGAATCCGGAACCTTGGCCGATTCGCTGGGATGGACGCCGACGCACAGGAACAGGGTCGGATGCTCGCGCGCGAGCGCATGAGCCTTCTCGAGGATCTTGGGCGCGTAGGCGATCTCGACGAAGTGGGTCACGCCCGAGACGCGCGCTCGGTCGAACACCTGCTGGCGGTCGCGATCGAAGCGCTTGTCGGCGAGGTGGCAGTGGGTATCGATCACGTACCGGCCATGGCGACCGCGGCGAGCTACGAGGCCGCGCTCTGAAGCTCGATGCGCGGGAAGAGGCTCTTCACCTCGCCCAGCGTGCGGCCCGTGAACAGGCCGCCGCCGAACGCCGGACGCGCGTCGTCGTCGCGGATCTCGCCCGGCGTGCCGGGCAGCGCGAGCAGGGACCACAGCTCGGCGCTCTTGCCGGGAATGGCAGGCCAGGTCCATAACGCCACCAAGCGAAGCGTCTCGAGCAATGCCGCCAGCGCGGTGGACAGCTCGTTCCTCCGCGACGGATCCTTGGCCAGCGACCAGGGCTTCACGCGCTCGATGAATTCGTTGGCGCGCTGTACCGGCCGCCACGCCGCGGCCAGCGCTTCGTGGACCTCCAGGTCCTCGAAGTGGGCCGGAACCTGCTCCTGTGCTTCCTCGGCGGCCTCGAGCAAGGCGTCGAACGCTTCACGCGCGGCCGGATCCTGAAGACATGCGGGCTCCCAGTGCTCGGGCCCCTGGCCACCGAAGTATTTGTGGACCATGGTGACGGTGCGGCTCGCGAGGTTGCCGAGATCGTTCGCAAGGTGCGTGTTGCAGTGCTCGGCCAGCTGCTCGAGAGTGAATTCGCCGTCGCGTCCGGTCGGAATCGCGTGGAGCAGATAGAAGCGCAACGCATCGATGCCGAACCGGTCGGCCAGCTCGATGGGATCCACGACGTTGCCGACGGACTTGGAGAGCTTTTCGCCGCGGACGTAGATGAAGCCGTGCACGTAGACCTGGCGCGGAAGGGGCACGCCCGCGGCCAGCAGCAAAGCCGGCCACAGGATGCAGTGGAAGCGGCTGATGTCCTTCCCGATCAGGTGGAAGGCGTTCGTGAACTGAGGCGTCGCGGTCCCGGCCCATGCCGCTCCAGGTCGGCCCTGCCCATCGAGGTGCTGGAACTCGTCCTGTCGCGTCGCGCCGAGTCCGCCGGTCTCGTCGGAGCGGGCCAGCCACCACAGCGAGTAGCGGCGCTCCGGCCAGCCCAGCGCGGATAGGTAGTTGAGCAGGGCGTCGGCCCACACGTAGGCGGTGTGCCCCGCGGCGCCCGGGATCTCTTCCGGAAGCGGAACGCCCCAGGGAAGACTGGGGCGTGTGACGCTCACGTCCTCGAGACCCTCCTTGATGACGTTGAGCACTTCGTTCCGGCGGTAGTCGGGGGCGATGAAATCGGGGTGGGCTTCGATGTGCTGGAGCAGGGCGTCGTCGTACTCGGAGAGGCGGAAGAAGAAGTTGGTCTCGCGAACCTTCTTCGGTTTCTTCTTGTGCTCCGGACAACGGCCCTTCTCGTCGAGATCCTTCTCCTGCTTGAACGCTTCGCAGCCTTCGCAGTAGAGCCCTTCGTAGTCTTCCTCGAACAGCGCGGGCTCTCCGGTCTTGGGGGTTCGCGCCTCCTGGAGTCTCCGGAAGAGCTCCTGGACCGCGAGCTCGTGGCGAGGATCGGTGGTGCGGATGAACTGATCGTAGCCGACCGCCAGCGCTTTCCACGCCGATTGAAACGTGGGCGCCAGCTCGTCGACGAACTCCCGCGGCGTCTTGCCGGCCTCGCCGGCGGCGCGCACGATCTTTATCCCGTGCTCATCCGTCCCGGTCAGGAAATAGGTCGCGTCACCGCGCTGGCGGTGGTAACGCGCCAGGCAGTCGGCCAGCACCTTCTCGTACGCGTGCCCCAGATGGGGCCGGCCGTTCACGTAGTCGATGGCGGTGGTGATGTAGAAACGTCTGGACAAGGTGTCTCCGAATGCAGGGAGGCAGTATAACCGACCCCTGACAACGGCACCCGGGTGGGGCCTCTGGGGGGGCTTCCGATGCGGCTGGCGGCCCATCCGATGCGATCCGATGTCGAGCCACCGGCCAGCCGCGTGATACTGGGCTTGGGGGTACGTATAGTCCGATGGAATGGCAAGCGAGAGCGTGGTGCTACAGCGTTTGATCGGCTGGGTCGGCGCGCCCGAGGTCGACTGGGATGCCGCCTACTCGGAGCAGCTCCCGCGGGTCTACAACTTCTTCCGGTATCGGATCGGACCCGGGCCGGACGCCGAGGACCTGACGGCGCGGACGTTCGAGAAGGCATGGGTCGCCCGGCACCGCTATCGCAGGGACCTGGGGCGGTTCAGCACCTGGGTCATGACCATCGCCCGTCGTGTGGCGATCGACCACCTGCGGAGCCGCCGCCAGCATCTCCCGCTCGATGCGGGGATGGAGGTCGCGGGCGGCCCGAGCCCCGAGGATCTGGCCGAGCGCCGGTCCGATGCCGCAAGACTGGCACGCATGCTCCTCGCGTTGGGGGAGCGTGAGCAGGAGCTGGTGTCGCTCAAGTATGGCGCCGGAATGACCAACCGCGACATCGCGCGGCTCACCGGTCTGAGTGAATCGAATGTCGGCACCATCCTTCACCGCACGGTGCAGCAGCTGCGGGCGGGATGGGACGACGCAGGAGGATGACGATGGACGAGCACTTCATGAAGGGTCTCCGGAAAGCTCCGGACCCCGAATTCGCGAGGCGGCTGCGGGATCGGCTCGGAACCACCGAGCCGTCGGCGGAGGAGCGCCATGGCGCCCGCTGGGCCCCGCTGCTCGCACCCGCGTTGCTGGTGGCGGCCATCGCCAGCGTCATCTTCTTCCCTTCGGTGCGGGCGTCGGCCCAGGCATTCCTGGATCTCTTCCGCATCCGCAGCTTCACCGCGGTGAGCGTCAGCCCTGAGCGCATCCGTCAGCTCCAGGACGGCAAGCTCGATCTCGAAGGCTTGCTCGGCAACCGCGTCGAGACGGTCAGGGAGCCCGGTCCGCGACAGACCGTGGCGACGGCGGCGGCGGCGGGCGTGGCGGCGGGCATCGACGTCAAGGTGCCGGGCACACTGCCCGCGGGACTCCAGCCGGATTCGGTCTCGTGGCGCGGGCCTGGCGAAGTGAGGGTGACCGCGGACGTCCAGCGACTGCGTGGACTGCTCCAGGCGCTCGACATCCAGGACGTCGCGATTCCCATGGCCATCGACGGACAGAAGATCGACATCAAGGTGCCGGCCGTGGTCGAGCAGCGATTCAGCAAAGGCTCGAGGAGCGTCCAGCTGCTGCAGGCGAAGAGTCCCGAGGTGGCACTGCCGGCCGGAGTCGACCTCGCGGCGCTCGGCGAGATCGGCCTGCGCATCCTCGGCCTCGAGCGCGCCGAGGCGCAACGTCTGTCGCAGAGTATCGACTGGGGCAGTACGATGCTGATCCCGGTGCCGGGCAACGCCGCGTCCTTCCAGCAGGTGGATGTGAGCGGCCAGTCCGGACTCCTGGTCACCGCGAAGGGCGAGCGCAAGGACGGAAGGCCTCGGGAAGGCATGATCGTGCTGTGGTCGAGGGGTGAGATGGTGTACGCGCTGGCGGGGAACATTTCCAAGATCGACCTCCTGCAGATGGCCAACTCGCTTCAGTGACCGAACGGGTCATCGAGACCCGCGGCCTCCGCAAACGCTTCGGCTCGAAGGTCGCGGTCGCCGACCTCTCCCTGTCCGTCGGACCGGGGGAGGTATTCGGCTTTCTGGGCCCCAACGGCGCCGGCAAGACCACTTCGCTCAAGATGCTGCTCGGCCTGATCGAGCCGAGCGCCGGAACGGCTCGGGTGCTGGGCGCCCCGCTCGGAAATCGGTCCGCACGAGCCCGCGTGGGCTTCCTTCCGGAGCACTTCCGTTTTCACGACTGGCTCACCGGCCGTGAGCTGCTGCACTTCCACGGCCGGCTCTACGGTTTGTCAGGCAGAACGCTCGCGTCGCGGGTCGAGGATCTCCTGGCCCGCATGGATCTGGTCGAGGCTCGGGACCGCGCGCTGCGCCACTACAGCAAGGGCATGCTGCAGCGCGTCGGGCTCGCGCAGGCGCTGCTCAACGAGCCGCGGCTCGTATTCCTCGACGAGCCGACCTCGGGGCTCGATCCGCTCGGCAGGCTCCTGGTGCGCGACGTGATCCGTGACCTCAAGTCGCGCGGCACGTCGGTATTCATCAACTCCCACCTGCTGGGCGAGATCGAGGCGACTTGCGACCGCGTCGTGTTCCTCAAGGCCGGCCGCACGGTGCGTGAGCTGGAGCTGCGAGGACGTGTCGAGCGCCTCGAGGTCGAGCTGCGCGTCCACGACGCCGACGCCGAGACGATGAGCGGCTTGGATCGCTTCGGACGCAGGCTGGCTGGGGCCGGCGACCGCGTGCGACTCGAAGTGACCGACGAGGAGCGGCTGCCGGAGATCGCGGCGTTCCTGGTCGGGCGCGGGGCGAAGCTCTATGGCATGCACGCCGCGCGGCCCTCGCTCGAGCGCGTGTTCCTAGAGGTCATGGGTGACGAGGGGAGGCCGGGCTGATGCGGGCGCTGCTGACAGTGGCCCACCTGACCATCCACGAAGCGGGACGCCGCCGCATCCTGCTGGCCACCGTGATCGGCGGCGTCGGTTTCGTGCTCCTGTTCGCGACGGGATTCCACTTCGTCGTGCGGGACATGCGCAAGGGCACGGCGATCGACAGCCTCCAGATCCGGATGATGCTGAACCTCTTCACGCTCGCCGGTCTCTATGGCGCCAACTTCCTCGCCGTTATGACGGCGGTGCTGCTCCCGGTCGACACCCTCTCGGGCGAGATCTCGTCGGGGGTGCTGCAGACGCTGGCGTCGAAGCCGGTGCGCCGCTCCGAGATCGTGCTCGGGAAGTGGCTCGCGTTCGTGACGATCGCGCTGGCGTACCTAGCACTGCTGACGACCGGCGTCCTGCTGGCCACGCGACTCCAGGCGGGAGTCCTGCCTCCGAACCTCGGCCCCGGTCTGAGTCTCATGGCGCTCGAGATCACGCTGATGGTCACGCTCTCGATCGCGGGCGGCACGCGGCTCAGCACCATCACCAACGGCGTGGTGATCTTCGGGCTCTACGGCCTGGCCTTCATCGGCAGCTGGGTGGAGCGCATCGGCGCGATCGGCTCCAACCGCGCCGCCGAGCGGATCGGCACGCTGGCGAGCCTGCTCGTGCCGAGCGAGTCGATGTGGCTGCTCGCCGCGCATTACATGCAGCCCAGCATCCTGCGAGGCCTCGAGATCACTCCCTTCACCGCGGGATCGGTTCCGAGCCCGGCGATGGTGGTGTGGGCCGCCGGCTACACGGTGGTGACGCTGCTGGTCGCGATCCTCTGGTTCCGTCGCCGGCCGCTGTAGCGGTCCGGCCCCGGCACGCCCTCGCTAGGTCGAATCTCCCGGGGGAGGATCCGTCGCCGTCTCTCCGTTCCCATCTCCGTTCCCGCCCTTGTTCTTCTTGCCGCAGCCACAATCCCCGCACTGGCGGTACGGACCGGGCGGCATGTCGGCGTAGGCGATGCGATGCTCCGCGCCGTCGTCGTCGCGCACCCACACCGCCTCCTCGTAGAACGCGGTGCGGACCACCGTCATCGGTCCCTGGCCGGTCTTGAACGTGGCGCCGACCGGCGGCAGCTTCTCGGCGCTCTGCCGATAGCGGTCGAGCTCGTATGCCAAGCAGCACATGAGCCGACCGCAGGCGCCCGAGATCTTGGTGGGATTGAGCGAGAGCTGCTGCTCACGCGCCATCTTGAGGGTGACCGGATGGAATTCCTTGAGCCAGGTGGAGCAGCACAAGGGCCGCCCGCAGGGGCCACAGCCGTCGAGCCTCTTGGCCTGCTCGCGCCGTCCGATCTGGCGCAGCTCGATCCGGGTGCGGAACTTGGAGGCCAGGTCCTTCACCAGCTCGCGGAAGTCGACCCGCTGATCGGCCGAGAAGTAGAACGTCATGCGGTGGCCGGTGAAGGCCACCTCCACTTCGGCCAGCTCCATGACCAGCGACCGGGCCGAGATGCGGTCCTGGCAGTACTCGAAGGCTTCCACTTCCTTCTGCCGGTTGTGGTCCTCCTGGTCCAGGTCCTCTTCCTCGGCCTTGCGGATGATTTCCCGCGTCACGTTTCCCGGCCGCTTGAGCTGGATCAGGAAGGAATCCTTGAGGAAGACGCTGCCGACGGACTCGCCACTGTCCGTCTGGACGACGACCTTGTCACCGAGCTTGAGCCAGAGATTGCGCGAATTGAGGAAGAAAGCCTTGCGCGCACCGCGCAGCGCGACCTGGACGATGTCCGACATCGTCGTACCTCTATGGGGCCGTAGGAGGCCCGAACGCCGGTCGTGGGAACCGGCGGATGGAATTCGCGAACCGCAATCCCGGAAGCGTGCTGAAAAGCCAGCGCGCGTCCCGAGCTATGAGCCAGCCCCCGGCACGGTGGCCGAGGGACATCGGATGACCGGCGGCAGCATAGCGCAGCCGCGCCGCGGTTTCAGCAACCCAGAACCCGCCCAGGCCTTCCCAAGGGTTAGGATGCCGCCCATGCGTGCACTCGACCTCACTCGGGAGCTGATGCGCTTCGACACGATCCTGGGCTC
>DASTBI010000044.1 GCA_035712145.1 Candidatus Eisenbacteria bacterium
ACGACCGCATGGGCCAGGCGATAGTAGAGGTCGACCCGGAATCCCTCGCCTCTCTCGAGATCGTTGCGGTCGCGATTCGTCGCGGCAACGATCAGCGTGTCGACCGCCACGTTCTTGTTCGATCCGACGCGGCGGAACTCGCCGCTCTCCAAGAACCGAAGCAGCCGTGACTGGAGCTCCAGCGACATCTCGGCGATTTCATCGAGGAACACGGTGCCTCGATGACAGCTCTCGAAAATCCCCGGCTTGTCACGCATTGCGCCCGTGAAAGCGCCGGCGACATGGCCGAACAGCTCGCTCTCGATGACTTCCCGCGGCAGCGCCCCGCAGTTGATCGGCATGAAGTTGCCGGGCCGCTCCGACAGCTTGTGGACGCCACGAGCAACCAGTTCCTTGCCTGTGCCGGACTCACCCAGGATGAGCAATGGCGCACCGCTCTTGGCGAGCTTCGCCACATCCGACAAGAGATCCAGGATGACCTTGTTGCGGGTAACAAACCCATAGGTCTCCTTCGCCCATTCCGCTCGACGCTCGAGCTCGGCCGATCCTCTCGGTCGCCGTGCGGGCCGTCGCGGCTCGACGATGACAGCCTGCACAGCCGGAGCGGTCTCGGTCTGGACACGCAGACGCTCCGATACCTTCGCGAGCATTCCCTGGGCGCCCATCCGTTCGAACAACTCGTGGGCTGCTCGATAAGCTTCGACCGCTCCTCTCTTGTCCGCGTAGTCCCCCGATTCAGGACTCAGAAGCCAGTCGCCATACGCCATCCACAGCTTGCCCCATTCATAGGGGGTCTCGATGTCTTCGTAGTAGGCGAATCCCTGTTCGAACCACTTCTTGGCTTCGATGGATTTGCCCAGCCTGGCGGCCGTTTGCGCGAGAGTGCGATACACCGCCGCTTCCTCGTATCGGTCGCCGAGCTCACGGCAATGATCGAGAGCGCCCCTGGCCTCGATGTGAGCTTCCTCGTAGCGACCGAGCATGTAGAAGGCTTCGGCCCGCCGGCGACGGAGTTCAGCGACGATGTCGCCCTTGGGCACCAGCGCGATGGCGAGCGGCCAGACCGAGTTGTAGCGGTCGAGGGCGGTCTGCGCGTCGCCCTCTTCGAGGTACGTGTCGCCGATGAACTCGGAAGTCAGAAGGGCGCGACGGGATTCGG
>DASTBI010000045.1 GCA_035712145.1 Candidatus Eisenbacteria bacterium
CTGTCGCCTGCCATGCCCTGCATCCAGGTGGAGTTTGAGTGGTGCGCCCGACAGGAATCGAACCTGTAACCTTTAGCTCCGGAGGCTAACGCTCTATCCAATTGAGCTACGGGCGCACGAAGCCTCGCGAGCGGAGCGGCCTGCGTTTATAGCACATGGGCCGCGCCGGCGTCATGGCGCCCGAAGCGTTAGAAGTGCCGGGACGCGACGAGACGCAGGCGAGTTCCTGCTCCCTCTTCGTCATGACGAGGCGCGGAGCGCGTGGGCTGCGCCTGAGGAACCGACGCCGGCGGCGAGCTGTTTTTCATCGCCCGAGCGAAGACGCATTGCTCGAGGCCAAGATCGACCTCGAACGCCCGCACCGAGAGTGTGGCTCCCAGCGAGAGCACGGCCAGGTTCACCCGTCGCACGCTCCATGTATCGGTCTGAGCGTCGGCCTTGCCAAAGACCAGGAACGCGGGGCGCCATGACTCCACTTGTCCATGCGGGAGGATGTCGAGCCACTCCACGCTCGCCCGTCCACTCGCGCGGCGACGGATCGGAAACTGCTGCGACAGATGCCAGCGCTGCCAGTCTGCGTTTCCTCTCAGCCTGAAGATGCGCCGCTGGCCGAGCAGATCGACGAGCGTCGAGGTGAACGGCCACGATTCGATCTCACCCCGCGCCCGCGCGTCGAGATGAGCACTTTCGAATTCGAACAGCGTGCGGCGCCTGAGCGTCGGCGTGAGCTCGACCGCGGTGAGCCAGGAGTGGAGCGAGCCGTGCAGGTAATCCAGCCCGCCGAAGCTCTCTCCCCACCAGGACACGTCGCCTTGCACGTCGACCGCGAAACGCGTCCAGCGGAGCAGTGCCTGTGCTCGCGGTCGCCGCCAGCGCAAAGCCGCCTGGTCGAAGGCGGCGCTTCCGGAGGGAGCGAACTGATAGCTCGGCGCACGTGCGACGGCCTCGAACGGCAGCCACCGGGTGCGAGCGAGGGCGCCCTCGAGAACCAGCCCGTATCGCGCATTCCAGCGCGCATCGACCTGCTGTTTCTCCTGGACCAGATTGGCGGCGAGTGCGATCGGCTCATCGTAGAGATCGGAATTCAGCACCGCGGGTGTCCGGGCGCGCTCCCAGGCGGCCTGGACCGTCGTGCCGGATGGATGCTGGTAACGAACGCCTGCGCCGAAGCCGGCTCGCGCGCCGGGCGACGGCGACGACGAGGCGGCTCCCCTCAGCTGCCACGTGAGCGAGGGCAGGATCCCGAGCCGGATCCCGGCGTCGACTCCACCGCTCGAACCCTGTCCGGAGAAACTCCCCTGGCTTCCCTCCCATCCTAGAGACCAGCGCGGACGGTCGAGCTCGATGCCGGCGTTCCAGAGGATCCGCGAGAGACGACCTTCGACATTTGTCTGGACGGAGAGATCGCGGCTCTCGAATCCGGTTCCGTCGCTGGCCCGGAGTGGCTGGCTGGTGTCGAGCTCCACGCGCGATCCGGAAGCGGTGTGCAGGTTGAGATCCGACCACCA
>DASTBI010000046.1 GCA_035712145.1 Candidatus Eisenbacteria bacterium
TGTGACAAAACTCGGGCTCAGAACGCGCGGGCATTCGCGGGCACAGGAGGGTGCGCGAAACGGGACCCGTCGTCCCGTTTCGCGTGGGTGCTGGCTAGGCCGGGCGAGCGATCGCTAGTCGTCTCCACCGTCTTGCTTTGCCGCGCTTGTCGCCCGCTCCTTCTCGGCCTTGCGAAGTTTTTCGTGGAAGCCCTCTTCGAAGGCCTTCACCACCTTGTTGATCTCGGGCTGATCGCTCACTTCGGGCCCGAGCATGACGGCGTCAGCCTCGCCGGACGTGACCTGCCGCCTGGCATCGAGCGTCAGAACCGTCTTGCACAGGTAGTAGCCCTGTTCGCCGCCATAGCAGGCCACGGTGTTCTTGATCATCCGCCCCTTCGGAATCATCGGAGTGTCGCGGCCGACCACCACAGCGTTCACCCCATCGACCGTGCTCACCAGGTCCTCGTTCGCGACCTTGCCGAGCTGGCCCAGCAGCACCACCACGTCGACGCCCTTCTTCCTCATCTCGGCGATGGTCCTCGTGGCAACGGCCCCTGGCGCTTCGATCAGGAGCGAATCCCGCGACGGCCCCAGGTTGACGTTCTCGCCGATGAGGCCGAAGAAGCCCACTTCCACGCCGCCGATCCTCTTGACCAGATATGGATTGAATAGCGGCTTGCGCGAGCGCTTCTCGATCAAGTTGGCGCATACGACCGGGAGCCTGTTGCGCTTCACCTGCGCGCGAAGGAAGGAGGCTCCGTATCGCAGGTCGCGCTCGCCAACCCCCACCGCATCGGTGTTCAGCCGGTTCATCACGTCCATGATGAACCCTGCGAGATCCAGCTGACCGTCACCCTCGGGGAAGAACCCGCCGTTGTCGACCAGGGCGACCTGTCCGTACTGAGTTCTGATGCTGTCCGCCAGGCTGGCTCGCCGAGACAGGCCCCCCTTGGGGATGTTGCAGCCACAGGGACCCGTCTTTCCCTTGACGTCCGTGGTGCTCAGGATGACGAGCTTGTCAGGTTGGAGAACGGCCCCACTCGACGTGGCGGCCACGGCCGCCCAGGCAGGCAGCAGTAGGAGAGTGGCGAATACCACGGAGAATCGGGTTTGCATGTGACCTCCAGGCATTGGTGGACCGCGCCGCAGGAATACATCCACCCTCCAGAACGGGACGACGGCACGAGATATATCGGGCGCCGCGGTCCAGTCCCGAGGGCCGCCGGGCCTGCCGGGGGCACATGGCCCATTCACGACCGATATGTCCGGGGACGTTGTTCCGTTCTTGAGGTGGCTGCCCACTGCAGCGAAGCCTATTCTTTTCGCTCGGAGGCCCGATGCGAGCACGATTCCTCGTGGTATTTGCCGCTCTCATGCTGCTTCCTGCCGTCACGGCTGCGTCCAGCCCCACGTGCTGGCAGCTCGCGGGGAACGATCTGTCGTGCTACCAGATGGACCGCGACTCCGTCGTGACCTACGCCGGCAAGCCCAGCGGCCGCCTCACGTCAGTCGGCGAGTGCCAGAGCTTCGGCACGATGGTGCAGTGCATCGACCCCGCCGCCTACGCCGGTAAGCGGATCCGGTTCTCGGCTCACGTCAAGGCTCGGGACGTCAGGGACTGGGCCGGCCTGTGGATGCGGGTGGACGGCGAGGGCGGCTGCGGGACCACCCTCGCCTTCGACAACATGAACACTCGCCCGATCACAGGGTCCAGGGACTGGGCTCGCTATGACATCGTGCTCGACGTCGCGAAGGAGGCGAAGAGCATCTGCCTGGGGATCCTGCTGGAAGGCCAGGGCAAGGTCTGGCTGAGCGGGGTGCGCTTCGAGGCCGTCAACACGGCCGTTCCGACCACTGTCGCGGACGGGCGGATGGAGAAAAAACCGGCGAGCCCGAACGTCGAGCACTGACGTGGGGAAAGGTCGCCAGGACTGCCGGTGGCTGTCCGAGGCGGAGATTGCTGCGCGTGCGCTCGAGGGGCAGTCGTCGGCGTGGGACGAGATCGTGCGGCGCCACTCGCACCGCGTGCTGCTGGCCATGCTGGCGCGCGGGGTGCCGTGGGACGCGGCGCACGATCTTGTGCAGGAGGTCTGGGTGCGCTTGGTGCGCCAGCAGCGCGCAGGGCGCCTGCAGTCTTTGACCCTGCCGGGGCTCGCCATCACGCAGGCCAGCTGGTTGGCCCGCGAGGAGGGCCGGACCAGGAGGCGGCACGAGACCATCATGAGCGGCAGAGCGGCGGCGGAGATCACCGGTGACGATGTGGAACATGACCCCGGGGTGGATCCCGAGGAACAAGCGATCCGGCAAGATCGGCTGGACCGCATCCGCAGGGAGCTCGAGGTCTGTCCGCCGCGCGCCCGGCAGATCTTTCTCGCGGTGTACGGGCCCGAAGGACGCAGTCACGCCGAGGCGGCGCGCGACCTCGGGATCTCGGTGCAGCGGGTGAGGCAGGCACTGTGCGAGGTCCGCGCGCGCATGCGCACGGCGCTGAGGGAAATGGATAGCGGAGACTAATCGTGGAGCACTTGAGCCAGGAGCAACTCGATGCGTTGGTGATGGGAACTGCGTCCCGCGACGACGAGGCGGTCCGGCGCCATCTGGCGACCTGTGAGGCTTGCGCCAGGCGGCTGATGCGCGCGGCGCAGCTCGAATCGGATCTGTACGACGCTGCGGCGGCCGCCGCTGGGGACCTGGTGAAGCGAGCGCGCCCCGCTCCGGCTCGGATATGGCGGGTCGCCCTGCCGGTCGCGGCCGCGCTGGCGGCCGTTGCCTTCGGCACGTGGTCCCTGATCTCGCGGGAGAGACCCGAGGTCGCGCCTCCGGCCCAGACGGTCCGCGTGCCGTCCGCGGACAAGCCCGACCTCCGGACCCCGAGGAACGTGGGCTCCGGGGTGCACGAGTTGCCGCCCCAGGACGTAGCTCGCTGCGTGACCGTGGAGCTGAGTCAGGGTCCGCCTACTGATCCAGGTGGGAGTGACCTATGCACCCCGCTCTCGGCTCAGTGACCGAAGGGTTCTGACGCAGATCGCCTCACACACCCGCGCGGAGTTCTGCGGCAGGGAAGGATCCGCGCCCTGCCGTCGCTTCGTTTCGCCATGACCGACAGGCCGATCACGGTCATTGCGTCCCCAGCTCCGGGAAGGTCTAGCTTCGCGTCGTTCGGGGCTCCCGGGCGCTCTCCTCCTACCTCAGGCCGTTGCACGAGCGACCCTCTCTCCCATGGAGTGGAGGCTCATCATGATCCGGCGATGGATTCCCGCCTTGGTGGTCGTGCTCGCCGTCTCGATCTCACCGATTGCTCGTGCCGGAAGTTGGTGCGCCGCGAAGAAATCGAACCTTCAACCTACTGATCAAGAGTCGGATTGAGGGGCGCGGACGAGCCGGGACAAATCAGGGTGAAGCGTGGTGAGCGCATGCGTTTCGCCCCGACCTCGCTCGACCGCAAGTCACGCTTGATCCCGGTTCGTCACGATTCGCGTGGCTACAGTTGGGCTACCGTCCGGCCAGCCGACCACGCTTGGGTGCGAGGCAGGTCGACGCAATTGGGCCAGAGAGATAGAACTCCACCATGCATGAGCCGCCACGCACTCAACCTGTGCTGTTGAATGGGTTTGCCCTTGATGAGTCCGACATCGGCTCATTCGAATGGAGTCGAACCCACAATGCCGACCGCCTGTGGGTGACGAACGAGGGTCTCACGATCGAATGGGACCCGCTGAAGCGCCCGCCGAAAGAGAAGTTGCCACCGGTCTGGATCCCGGCGTCGACGTGCCTCCATCTCCACAGCGGGTCGTATCGCTGGGATTTCGTTGTCGAGCGCATGGGAGAGTGTCAGATCGGAGTCGGCTTCATGCTTCTTTGGGACGTCGGCCCCGACTGGGGATTCTTCGGATATCTCGGCGCAAGTCCGACTGCCTGGGCCTACGACCCATCCACCGGCGACGTGGTCAGCAACACCGAGTCCATCGAAGGTGGCCTGCCGAAGTTCGCGAAACCTTTCTTCTCCGGAGAGCAAGGCGGCGTCGTGAGCGTGACTCTCGATCTGCCTCGGCAGCAGGAAGGGAACGGGCGCTTCACTGTCGATGGGGTCTCATCGCGCCCAATCGCTCTGCCGCCAGCTCCAGTCGTTCTTCCAGCTGCTTGCCTGCTGCGGCAAGGGCAGCGCGTAACGCTCAGTGCCTTCACCCGGGCCGGGAATGGAGACAGCGGCACGGAACGCTGAGCGATTCATGGCCTGCTTCAATTCCTCGCCAGCCCACGACGTTCTAAGAACAGGAAGTTCCCAGGGGGCCGCTGCTGGTTGTACTCGTCTCGCCACGTCGCGATGACGCGTCGAGCCCGCGCGCATGGAAGTTCCTATCCTTGTCCTTCCATATCACCTCATGGCCACGAGCCTCTGCACCAGCACCCTCCGCTCCACCTCCAACTGCACGAAGTAGATCCCCGCTCCCAACGGCCGCCCTGTTCTATCGCGCAGGTCCCAGGCGAGCGCGTGCTGGCCCGCTGGGCGCATCCCCCGCTCCAGCACCCGCACCTCCCGCCCGAGCGCGTCATGGATCGCGAGCCGCACCTCGACTGCCCGCGGCAGCGTGTAGCGGACGGTCGTCGTCCTCGTCGCCGGGTTCGGACTCGGAGGTGCCAGCGACAGCTCGCGGGTTGCCTCGGTTCCGCCGACATCCACCGTCCCCTCGGGCGACAGCAAGGCATACGGGCTGTCGTTGCCGTGAACGTCCGCGGCCGCCAGCTTGTAGTAGGCGGGTGCGTCCGCCGCGTCGGCGTAGCCGGTGTCGGCTTGCGCGATCACCAGGTTTCCCGGACCGGGCACGAACCCGGGCGTCGCGCCCCGGTACAGGCGGTAGCCGGCGAGGTCGGGCTCGGGATTGGGGCCCCAATGGAGATGCGTGGTTCCCGCGGCATAGTGGCCGGTGAACGGCGCGGGCATCGCGGGTGCGAGATTGTCCACCGAGTAGCCCGAGTCAGCTCTCGAATCCCAGAAGCCGGGCGCGAACGCGGCATGCGCGTCCACCATGAACACGGTGTGGGGATTGGCGACGCCCGTCGAGTCCTCGAACGTCGTCGCCACGAAGGTGTAGCTCGAGGTGCCACGCGCCAGGACCGAGCCGACGCCTTCCCAGTAGAACGCCTGCGCGTGCCCCACCGTCCGGCGATAGACCCCGGGCCGCGCATCGGCGGCGCTCGCCTCGCCGGCCAGCAGCCGCGTGCCCCGGCGCTCGGCGGCCAGCACCGCGGCCTCCGGCACCTGGCGCCAGATCCCGTAGGCGGAGATCTCCAGCGTGGGAAGTGTATCGAGGTAGCTCCGCGTCCATTCGATGCGGACCTTGCCGCCCTGGTCGCCGGGGTAGTCGGCCACGCTGATGATGGCAGCCTCCGGGTTCCCGAGCCGGCCGAACGGCGCCACGCGCTGGGCGAAGATGTCCCCCCAACCCCCGCGGGTGTCGCACCACATCACGATGGCGCCATCCATGCCGTCCGAGACGATCGTCGGGTTCCCCTGGTTGCCCGAGGCGGTGGAGAGGGCGCGGCCGTCGGCCGGCCAGGCGGGATCCAACATCCCGCTCGCCAGCAGGTGCTGGGCGTAGCTGTCGACGCCGCCGCTCCGGTAGTCGTCCCAGGTCATGATGGCTCCGCCCGCGCCGTCGGCGACGATCCTGGGGTACTGCTGAGACTGCGCCGCGGTGCTGACGGCGCGGCCGTCGGCCGGCCAGGTGGGATCCACCACGCCGCCCGCCAGCAGGTGCTGGGCGTAGATGTCGTAGTCGATGCCGCTGCGGTAATCGTGCCAAGTGACGATGGCGCCGTCGGCGCCGTCGCTGACGATCGCGGCGGAGTACTGGGTATTCGCTGCCGTGCACAGCGCGCGGCCGTCGACCGGCCAGCCGGGATCCACGGCTCCGCTCGCCAGCACGTGCTGGGCATAGATGTCCCAGTTGGTGCCGCCAGTGCGGAGGTCGTTCCAGGTGACGATGGCTCCTCCCGCGCCGTCGCTGGCAATCGCCGAGGGGCCCTGGGAATTCACGGCAGCGCACAGGGCGCGGCCTTCGGCGGGCCAGGCCGGGTCCACCGCCCCACTCGACAGCACGTGCTGGGCGTAGATGCCCGCGTTGCCGCTGCGGTAATCGTTCCAGGTGACGATGGCGCCGCCCGCGCCGTCGCCGAGGATCGCGGGGGATTGCTGGGTACCCGCGGCAGTGCAAAGCGCGCGGCCGTCGGCGGGCCAGGCGGGGTCCACCGCTCCGCTCGCCAGCACGTGCTGAGCATAGATGTCCGCGTCGACGCCGCGGTCGTCCCTCCATGTGATGATGGCCCCGCCCGCGCCGTCGGCGACGATCTTGGGGTACTCCTGCGAGCCCGCGGCGGTGCACAGCGCACGGCCGTCGGCCGGCCAGGCGGGGTCCACCGCCCCGCTCGCCAGCACGTGCTGAGCGTAGATATCCGGGAATCCGCCCCGGTAGTCCCTCCATGTGATGATGGCCCCGCCCGCGCCGTCGCTGGCGATCGCGGCGGCCACCTGGGGCGACGTTGCCGTGCACAGCGCACGGCCGTCGGCCGGCCAGGCGGGATCCACCGCTCCGCTCGCGAGCACGTGCTGGACGTAGATGTCGGCGCCGTTGTCGACGTTGCGGAAGTCGTGCCAGACGACGATTGCCCCGTCCACTCCGTCGGCGATGGCCGCGGGGTTCTCCTGAGTGCCCGGGGCGGTGCACACCGGGAGATTGGTGAGCGGGTGGTAGGGCCACGCGGCGAGCGCGGGGCAGGCGGGAGCGGCCAGGAGAAGGCCAGTGAGAACTCTGGCGAGAGCGGGATTGTTGCGGCACATGGCCGGCCTCCGTGAAGCGGTGCGAGGCCCACTACACCGAGGGTGAGTCTCGCGGTGATCTCCGTGAGTGGAGATGGTGCGGATACGGGCCGGGTTGCACACCGCCCGGAGGGTGTGTCGCCTCGCGCACGTCGCGGAATATGTGGGTCGTGAGTGCACAGCCCCACCGGCCCACCCCGCGTTCGGCGCGGTGGTCCAGTGCTCCTACTTACCTGGGGCTACTTTCGGCCTCCGCCAGGGGCTGGCGCTACTCGGCGATTGGGAATTCCTTCTCGTAAATTGCGGGGTGGGCGAGACGAGCGAGGAGGGGATGGCGCCGGGCTACCCGGGGTCGCTGAAGCGAGGTCGCGCCGGTACGCGGTTGGGGACCGGCCCACGTATCTGCGGAAGACGCTGTTGAACTGGGGGACGGATCCGAATCCCGCAAGGTCGACCACCTCGACGACGCGGAGCTGGGAGCTGCGAAGCAGTTCCTTGGCCTTCTGGAGGCGAACCCTGGTGATGTACTCGGTGAACGTTTGCCCGGTGAACCGGCGGAACATCTTGCAGAAGTGATAGCGGCTCAGATTCACCTGACGCGCCGCGTCGCGCATCGTGATGCGCTCATCGTGGTGCTGCCGCACGAAATGCTGGGCCGCGTCGAGCCAGGAAGGGGGTGAGCCAGCAGGTCTTAACAGGCCATGGGCGGCCTGTTCCGCGAGATGGTCGGCGAACAGCTCCAGGAGCTTGACCGCCCCCCGCCACTCCTTCCCCGTGATTCGAGGTGTCGCTTCGTAAGCACGCTGGACCTCTGCGAGCCTGACTGCGGCCCCCCAGCGGTTCAGGCGTCGTCCCACAGATGCCAATGTCGCATCGTCGGGCAGGCGCCGCAGGACGTGACCGGCAAGAAGGGTGGCCACATGGGTCCCGCCTACCAGGACCGGCGCGGCAGCGATGGCGATTCGCGCGAAACAGCGCTGCTGGCACATCGACCGAGTCGCCCCGGCACGCCGGCACGCAGCGAGCTCCATCTTGACGCAGTAGGCGGTTCCCCGCGGCGTGCTCGACACCAGCGCACAGGCCGGGGTGCACGCCGCCGCGCTCAGGACATGGGTTCCCTCGGGTGGGTTGGGAGCCAGCTTGACCCACAGATGCGTTGCTTGGCGGAAGCTGTTCTCGAACTCCTCGAGAGCTTCCGAGCGAAACAACGCCGACAGCCCGGGCGCTTCCATCGCACGGGAAGAGTAGCACTGCCGGCGTTCGGTCGAACCTCTTCAGTCCGCCACCGCGCATCGAGATTCGGGGGCCACGGCCCCACAGGCAAGTTGGTGCGCCGCGAAGGGATCGAACCTTCAACCTACTGATAGGAGACCGTAACCGCCCGCCGGCACGAAGCGATTGTCGCACAATGTATTGCCATGAATGGCAAGCGTTGGCTCCTGGAACGCGCCGGCATCTGCAGGCACTCGTGGGTCCGGGAAGGAGCGCGAAACGGGACCATGGGTCCCGTTTGGGATGGCGGCGCCACACGCCAACAGCGGCGGGGTTCGCCACGATGATGGGAGACGATGCGGCGCGACATCATGGCCGCCGACGCCGAGGCGAGTCCGTCGCATCGTTCCTCGGGTAGGATCACGCTTCGATGAAGTGACTCTACCGACCCGATACATGCGATTGTCACGCAGCACAACAGAGATCGTTCACCTGAGAGTCCACCAGAGGTGAGGCCACCGAGACCGATGATGACGCCCGAGCTCACCCGCCCTCGTTGGATCGACCGGACGTTTCAGTTCGTCCAT
>DASTBI010000047.1 GCA_035712145.1 Candidatus Eisenbacteria bacterium
TCGTTAGGCGATGGCTCCTTCCAGGGCAGCTTCCTCGACGAGAACCAGGACCCCATCACGATCGAGGGACTGTGGGGGCTCGCCACCTGCAGCGGAGCGGGCTCCGAAGTCGCGTGTCGCCTCTACTTCGCCGCCGGCCCCGATGACGAAACGCACGGACTCTTCGGCTACATCGAGTTGACCGAGGACGGCGAGGAACCGCCGCCTCCAGGTGGAGGATGAGAGACCTGAGAGAACAACGCCAAAGGCCGCGCGTTCTGGAGCAAGGCGTGCCGCGACAACGGCAACGGCGGTGGAAACGGCAACGGCGGTGGCAACGGCAACGGCAACGGCAATGGCAACCAGGACAAGAACCAACATGGCAAGGGCCTGGGACTGGGTCTCGGCAACACCATTGGCATCGGCAACGGCAAGAACGGGCATGGGATGGATCCGGATTCGCTGGACGTCCTTTTCGACAGCATCTCCGAGTCGATCGAAGCATTCGGCGGGAGCGGCTGCTTCACGGCGGGCTGCGAGCTCCTCTCGGCGCGCGGCCAACGGAGCCTGAACGAGAGAGTTGCCCAGGACTTCCTGGTGCTGCTGCTCAATCGCGAGGCCGGAATGATCTGCGACTCGAACTCGGTGTCCTGCGATGTCGAGGACATCGAGAACGTGGGCGACGTGATCGATTTCGTCGACGACCGGTTGTGCGCCGCGACCAACGGCGAGCTCGATGAGCTGAAGAGCCTCATCAGGTGCGCCATGAAGTCGCGCGACGGTGCCGACGACGTCGAGGAAGACAGCGCTTGGCGTCAGGCGCTGACGGCTCCTCAGGTGCCTAAGGGTGGCATCCGCGTCAGGACCTTGAGCGGCAATCCTCTCCGTCCCTCGGCCGGCGTGCAGACCCGGATGCAGCTGAGCACCGACGAACCGGTGATGGTGCAGTTCGGCATCTACGACGCGCAGGGCCGTCTGGTCGCCAGGTTGCTGAGCAACGTCGCGGTGGCGGGACAGAGGGTGGTGAGCTGGAACGGCAAGAACCTCGCGGGTGACCGTGTCCCGGCCGGCACGTACTTCTACCGTGCGACCGGACCGAACGCGAAGGCGAGTGGCACCATCGTCGTGCTGAAGTAACCGATCGCGCAGGGAAGCGAGACACCACGGCCACGCCAGCACGGGTGGCCGTGGTCGTTCGTGGCGACTTGCGGTTGCGCCGCCCGCCCGAATCCGGCATCGTCCGCGCGCGTCATCCTCCGGCGGCCAGGGCCGAAACCAATCCGCATGCAGATCGAGATCGTCACCATCGGCTACGAGGTCCTCTCGGGCCGGACCCTCGACACCAATTTCTCCTGGCTCGCGCGCGCGCTCGAGGAAGCCAGCGTGCAGGTGGCGTGGCACACCACCGTCGGCGACGATCCCAAGTTCATCGGTGAAGCGCTGAGGCGTGCGCTCGACCGCGCCGATGCCGTGGTGACGACGGGCGGCCTGGGGCCGACGCCGGATGACCTCACGCGCAAGGCCGTGGCCACCGCGCTGCGCCGGCCGCTGCAGCTCGACGAGGCGGTGCTCGAGAGCATTCGCGAGCGCGCTCGCCGGGCCAACCGCAAGCTTCCTCCTTCGGTGGAGACGCAGGCGCTGCTGCCGCGTGGTGCTACGGCGTGGCCGAATCCCGTCGGCAGCGCGCCAGGGCTGCTGATCGTTCACGGCGACAAGCCGGTCATCATGCTGCCGGGCGTGCCGCAGGAGATGGAGGCGCTCGCCGAGCAGTTCGTGGTGCCGTATCTGCGGGAGCGCACCGGCCGCACGGTCGAGTCCTTCACGCTGCGCACCGCCGGGGTCTACGAGAGCATGCTCCACGAGGCGATCGGCAAGATGCCCGCGCGCTGGCCCGCCACGTCGCTCGCCTACCTGCCGAGCTACTTCGGCGTGGACCTGCGCGTCACCACCGCGGGCGCCGATGCCGACGCGGTGCGCTCCGTGTCGAGCCGCGCGCGCCACGAGCTCATGGAGAAGGTCGCTCCGGTCGTGTACGCAGAAGGCGGCGAGGCCATGGAAGCCGTGGTTGGCCGGCTGCTGCTCGAGCAGGGACTGCGGCTCACGTCCGCCGAGTCGTGCACCGGTGGCCTGCTGGCCAAGCGCGTCACCGACGTTCCCGGCGCTTCGCGCTACTTCGAGCGCGGCTTCGTCACCTATTCCAACGAAGCCAAGGTGCAGATGCTGGGCGTGAGCGCCGCAGACCTCGAAGCGCACGGCGCGGTGAGTGCGCCGGTCGCCGAGCAGCTCGCGCGCGGAGCGCGGCGCGTGTCGGGCGCCGAAGTCGGCGTCGGCATCACCGGCATCGCCGGCCCCGAAGGCGGCACGGCGACCAAGCCGGTGGGCACCGTGTTCATCGCCGTTTCCTCGCCGCGCGGCGAGGCCGTGCGCACCTATCGATTCATGGGGAGTCGGGTCGCGGTCCGCGAGCGCGCCACACAGACCGCGCTCGATCTTCTGCGGCGCCAGCTCGGCGGCCTGCCCCTCGACCCGCGCCTCGGGTGATGGCGAAGCAGGGGGAGAACGAGCGGCTCCGCATCTTCCTCGCCGTGTTCCCTCCGCCGGCCACTCAGGCGGCGGCCGAGCGCAGGATCGAGCGGCTGAAGCAGCCGGATGACCATGTGTCCTGGGTCAAGCGCGACAACCTTCACTACACGTTGCGCTTCCTCGGCGATCTCGGGGCCGACGGCGCGCGGCGTGCCGCGGAAGCGGCCCGGGCGGCCGCCGAAGCGCAGCCGGCCTTCGACGCCTGTCTTGGCGGACTGGGCGCCTTCCCCAACGCGCGCAAGGCGCGCGTCCTCTGGCTCGGCTTGTCGAAGGGCGGCGAGTCGCTGAGCGCGCTGGCTCGCGCGGTCGAGGCCGCGCTCCAGAAGAAGGGCTTCGGGCGTGCCGATCGGCCGTTCGCGTCCCATCTGACGATCGGCCGCGTGCGCACGCCGGGACGCGACTGGACCGATGCCCTCGAGGCCGCCGCGGCGCCGCAAGACGAAGACGGTGCGCGCTTCCGCGTGGATCGCGTCCTGGTGGTGCACAGCCAGCTCTCGCCCAAGGGCTCGATCTACAGCGTGCGGGCCGAGGTTCCGCTTCGGGGTGAGTCATGACGCTCGGGCTTCCTCCTCCCGGACGCCGGCATCGCGCGCAATGGCTCGGACTCGCGCTGGGCACCCTGGCCCTCCACCTGATCGGGCTCACTCGCTACGGTTGGTTCCGCGACGAGTTCTACTACGTCGCCTGCGCCCGGCGCCTGACCTGGGGCTACGTGGATCATCCGCCGCTGTCCATCGCCGTGCTGGCCCTGGTGCGCGGCGTGGCGGGCGAATCGCTGTTCGCCATCCGGCTCACGGCCGCCGTGGCGGGCGCAGCCACCGTCTATTTCACCGCCCGTCTCGCGCGCGAGATGGGCGGCGGGGCGTTCGCTCAGGCGCTGGCCGGCCTCGCCGCGCTGCTGGCCCCGATCTTCCTCGGCATCACGCGCTTCTACTCGATGAATGCATTCGACGTGCTGATCTGGACGCTGGCCTCGCTCGCCTTGATCGGCGCACTGCGCGAAGGCGGAGCTCGTCGCTGGTCGATGCTCGGGCTTTGGATGGGCCTCGGCCTGCTCAACAAGATCAGCATGATGTGGTTCGGCATCGGCCTCCTGGCCGGTCTCGTGTGGACGTCCCATCGCCGGCACCTGCTGACGCCGTGGCCTTACCTGGCCGCCGCCGTCGCGGTCCTTTGCTTCCTGCCGCACGTGCTGTGGCAGGCGGCGAATCAGTGGCCGACGCGGGAGTTCATGCGCAACGCCACCGCGTACAAGATGGCGACCGTCTCGGTGCGCGACTTCCTGCTCACCCAGTTCCGCGTCCTCGGCGCGGGCAACGCGCTCATCTATGTCCCGGGTCTCCTCTATGGATTGCTGGCGGCGGGTGGCGCGCCTTGGCGCATCTTCTCGATTCTCTTCCTCACGGTCGCGACGCTGCTCATCGCTGCGGGCACGAGCCGCGCCAACTATCTCGCCGTCGCTTACCCTCCGCTGTTCGCGCTCGGTGGATTGGCCTGGGAGCGATGGAGCGCACGCGCGCCGCGGCTGGCCCGCGGCGCCCTGGTCGCCGTGGTCATTCTGCTCGGGCTGCCCTGGATCCCGCTGGCGCTTCCTGTTTTGCCGGTCGAGGACTTCATCCGCTACCAGGCCGCCCTCGGAATGCAGCCGAAGAGCGAGGAGCGCAAGGAGGTCGGCCCGCTGCCGCAGCACTACGCCGACGAGCACGGCTGGAACGAGCTCGCGTCCGAGGTCGCCAAGGCTCTTGCGCGGCTCACGCCCGAGGAGCGCGCGAAGGCCGTCGTGTTCGGCCAGAACTACGGCGAGGCCGGGGCGATCGACGTGCTCGGCCGGAAGCTCGGCCTGCCGAGGGCGATCAGCGGCCACAACAACTACTGGCTCTGGGGGCCCGGGGATTGGGATGGGAGCGTGATCATCATCATCGGCGGCGACCGCCCGGACAACGCCGCCTTCTTCGAGAGCGTCGAGGTGGTGGGGACCTGGGACCACCCCTACGCGATGCCCTACGAGCGCCACCTGGACATCTCCATCGGACGGCGGTTGAAGAAGACCCCGAAGGAGGTGTGGCCGCAACTCAGGCATTACAACTAGCCCGGCTGGTGCTAATCTTTGGCCCTCAGCTCCCCACGCTGGCAGGGAGGCCGGCGATTCTCAGGAGAACGCATGCGCTTTCTCGTGCTGCTCCTCGCTGCCGCCACGCTCGCGGGCTGCTCCAAGAAGATCCGAGTCGAATCGGATACGACCTGGGAGGGCACGGTCAACGGGGCCACGGTCACGGGCACCGGCGACCAGACCTACGAGCTCAACGGCGACACCAACTGCTATACGCTGAAGAAGACCACCGCAGTTGGCTATCTCCGGGTCAAGATCAAGAAGGGCACCGGATCGGATCAATCCACGGAAGCGGAGTTCGGAGAGATCAGAGGCTGCCTCCAGTAGCCGACTCCTGAATGGGCATCAAAAGGCTCTTCCGGGGCACTGCCCAAATGTGTAATATGGGCCACGATCCGGAGTGAGAGGGCCTGCTTCTGATATGGTGCGGGCTACGGCCGGCTCCCGAATACTCCCCGCCTAAGGAAGGCAGCCCCTGCGAAGGAGACGCAGACCATGATGCCCAATTCGCCGTCCGCCAAGGAGAAGGTCAAAGCCCTCGATCTCGCTCTGCAGCAGATCGAGAAGCAGTTCGGCAAAGGCTCGATCGTCAAGCTCGGCGAGCCAAACGCCCTGGTCCCCGTCGAGGTGATTCCCAGCGGCTCGATCGCGCTCGACTTGGCACTCGGCGTCGGTGGCGTGCCACGCGGCCGCGTCATCGAGATCTATGGGCCCGAGTCGTCGGGCAAGACCACGCTCGCGCTCACCATCATTTCCAACGCGCAGAAGCTCGGCGGCAACGCGGTGTTCATCGACGCCGAGCACGCGCTCGACGCCGCGTACGCGCAGAAGCTCGGTGTCGACATCACCAACCTCCACGTCGCGCAGCCCGACACGGGTGAAGAGGCGCTCGAGATCGCCGACACGCTGGTCCGCTCCGGCGCCGTCGACGTGGTGGTCATCGATTCGGTGGCGGCGCTGGTGCCGCGCGCCGAGATCGAAGGTGAGATGGGCGACTCGCACGTCGGCCTGCAGGCGCGGCTCATGTCTCAGGCGCTGCGCAAGCTGACCGGCTCGATTTCGAAGAGCAAGACCTGCGTGATCTTCATCAACCAGATCCGCATGCAGATCGGCGTCATGTTCGGCTGTTTCCACTACAACACCCGAGTGACCCTTGCCGATGGTACGAGCGAGAAGATCGGCAAGATCGTCAATCAGAAGATGCCGGTCGAGGTGCTGTCTTGCGATCCGAAGACGGGGAGCATCGAGCCCCGCCGGATCGTGAATTGGTTCGACAATGGGCCGACCGATCACTTCATCCAGTTCGAGGTCGAGGGGGGGCCCTCAGGGCGCCGCTGCTTCGCGGTCACCGAGAACCACATCATCTTCACGCCCGATGGCGAAGTTCCGGCGGGCGAGCTCGAAGTCGGTGACGAGGTGCTGGCATCGGTGGGCGACTACACGTTGACCGATGACCAGCTGCAGCTCTTGATGGGGGGCGGCCTGGGCGATGGCTCGATTCGCATGGCGGGAACCCACACCGCGTCGTTCCGCGTCGCGCATGGTCCCGAGCAGCTCGAGTACGTCGAATGGAAGCACCGGATGCTTCAGCCGTTCTCTCATACCCTTGGGAAAATGGGTCGTGGAACTGGATTCGACACGGTCGCGATGCCGGCCGTCGCAGGCCTGCGGGCACACCTCTACGACTCGGAAGGCGGTCGCATTGCGACCGCGACGCTGCTCGATCGCCTCGACGCGCGCGGTCTAGCGGTGTGGTATGGCGACGACGGCAGCTTCATGGGCTCGTTCGAGAAGTGGGGCAACGGCAAGGCCGTTCTCTACAACAAGTCTCTCAGCGAGGAAGCGCGCGAGTCGGTCATGGAGTCGCTGGAGCGTCTCGGCGTCGGAAGACCTCGCGACGATGGTCGTGGCTTCTGGTTCAATTCCGAGCAGACGGCTCGTCTGCACGCTCTCATCGCTCCCTACGTGCATCCCTCTCTGAGCTATAAGCTCCATCCCAGCCAGCGCGGAAAGTTCAACTGGGAAGCCGCACCCGCGAGCGCTTCACCCATAGCCGAGGACCTCGAAGGTCGCCGCGAACGGCGCGCCGTTGCGGCGCGGATCACGAAGAAGTACGTCAAACCCGAGACGCGTGGGATGCACCGCTTCGACATCGAGGTCGAGGGGAACCACACCTACTTGGTCGACGGCGTCGTGGTGCACAACTCGCCGGAGACCACGGCGGGTGGTCGCGCGCTCAAGTTCTACGCGTCGATTCGCATGGACATCCGCCGCATCGCCACGCTCAAGGAAGGCGACCGAGCCATCGGCAACCGCACCAAGGTCAAGGTGGTCAAGAACAAGGTCGCCGCGCCTTTCCGCGAAGCGGAGTTCGACATCCTCTATAACGAGGGGATCTCGCGCGAAGGCGAGATCATCGACATGGCGACCGAGAAGAACGTGATCGAGAAGGCCGGCACCTGGTTCAGCTTCGGCGAGGAGCGCATCGGCCAGGGCCGTGAAAATGCGCGACTGTTTCTCAAGGAACATGCCGATATCCGTGGACAGATCGAGGCCAAGCTGCTGCCGATGATGGGCCTCAAGCCCGCGGCTCCCGCGGCTCCCGCGGCTCCAGCGGCTCCACCGGCCTCGCCGGCGCCGACGGCTCCGCCGGCCAAGCCTGGACTTCCGAGCACGGCCGCCAAGCCGCAGCCGGCGATGGTGGCGAGCGGAGATCGAAAACGTTAGGACGGGCCGCGTCGCTCATGGAGGAACGACATGAAACCGCCCATGTGTCCACAGTGCTCGGTCACTCTGGAACAAGGCTTCACCGTGGACCGCTCGCATTACAGCTTCGGGCATCCCAGCAAGTGGGTGAGTGGTAGTCCGGAGCGGTCCTTTCTGTTCGGAGTGAAGACCGAGGGGCGGAAGCGATTCACGCTCGCCGCCTACCGCTGCCCGCAGTGCGGGCGGGTCGACTTCTACGCCCCCGAAGGGTGATGCGCCCATGAGGGCGGTTTCCTGGCGTCAGGCGATCGGCATTCCCCTCAACGTCTTCTTGTTCCTCTTCCTGATGGTGATGGGATGGGGGAGCTGGCAGGGGTTCTTCTCGCATCCGGTACGAGTCGGGGTGGTGATCCTGCACCTGCTGATGATCCCGGTGATGACGTTCAGCACGTCGGGGCGCAGCAAAGGCCTCAAGCATTCACCGGACTGGAAGCCCTTCTTCCCGCTGCTGGTCTTCCATTCGCTGTTCACCGCGTTCCTCATGCCCTACATGGACGCGCGTGATCAGTGGGTGCTTCCCGGCGGAGATGCCCTGCGCTGGGCCGGGTTCCTGGTGCTGGCGCTGGGCGTGTCGCTGCGACTCGGCCCGATGCTCGAGCTCGGAAGGCGCTTCGTCTCGGTCGTGGCGCTGCAGCCCGACCACACGGTTCACACCGGCGGCTTCTATACCTGGGTGCGGCATCCGTCCTACCTCGGCATTCTGCTCATGGACCTGGGTTTCGCGGGGGTCTTCCGCAGCGCCGTGGCGCTGGCTCTCATGCCGGTGGTGATCTGGATGTTCAAGCGCCGGATGGACGTCGAAGAGGCGTTCATGGTCGACCAGTTCGGCGGTGAGTATCGCGACTACATGGGGCGCACGCGCCGCATCGTGCCCGGAGTGTACTGATGAGGTGGATCGTGATCGCACTGCTGTTCGCGGCCTCGTGGGGCTGCCAGAGCAATCCGCGGTCAGGCTCTTCCAAGCAGGAGACAGCGTCTTCGGACGATCCACGCGCGCGCTTCCGCTGCGCCGGAAACGAACCGGGCTGGAATCTGACGATCTCATCCGACAGCCTGGTGTTCGTGGGCGACTATGGCGAGGTCCGAGCCGCTTACCCCTGGGTCGAGCCGCGGACAGGCAATGGGATGTGGGTCTACGAGTACGTGAACGCGAGCGTCCCCGGCGGATTTGCGCGCCTGACCGTCCTCATCGTCCGGGATTCGTGCAGCGACGGGATGTCGGACAAGACTTACGAATACCAGGCGAGGGTGATGCACCAGCTCAAGGGCTACGTGGGATGCGCAACACGGCTGTAAGAGAACGGCGCGACTCCATGGCGGGCACACGACGCATCCTGCCCGGAGTGCACTGATGAGGTGGTGCGCGGCGATGCTGGTCGGGGCGGCCTTGGGTTGCGGGAGCGGCTCGGAGCAGCCATCCCCAGCCACGGACTCGCAACCCCCTCCGCCGGGCGCGGAAGCGCCCGCACCCACCGAACACACCGCGACCCCGGGGGCGGACCCACGCTTTCGTTGCGTCGGCAACGAGCCCGGCTGGACTCTGGCGATCCGGCCGGACAGCCTGGTGTTCGTTGGCGACTATGGGGAAGTGCGCGCCGCGTACCCGGGCGTTGCTCCCCGAGTTGGCGATGGGATCTGGTACTACGAGAGCGTGAACCGCTCGGTGTCGAGCGGGTACTCCCGTCTCACCGCCATCGTGGTGCGCGACTCGTGCAACGATGGCATGTCCGATCGGACCTACGAATACACGGTACGGGTGATCTACGACCTCAGGGCCTACGTGGGATGCGGAACGCGCTTGTAAGAGACCGCCGCGATCCCGCGGATCCGGAGGCGGTGCGCGAAGCCGCGCTGCGTCTCCTCGAGCGCTCGCGACGCACGCGCTCTGAGCTGACTCGCAAGCTCCGCGAGAAAGGCTTCGCCGCGACCGTAATTGGCGAAGTGCTCGACCGCCTCGCCGGCGTCGGCTTGGTCGACGACGTGGAGTACGCGCGCGCGTTTCTGTCGAGCCGCCTGGGCCGGCGGACCGCCGGCTGGCGGCGGCTCGAGGTGGAGCTGCGCCGGCGTGGCATTTCGGCTCAGGACGCGGCCTCCGCCCGCGCCCGTCTCGATGACCAGGGTGCGCTGGACGAGGCCGAAGGTGCGCGGCGTGTTATCCGGCAAGTGGCTGCTCGTTACGAACGGCTCGATCCACGGGTGCGCCGGCAGCGGCTCTATGCGCTCCTCGCGCGGCGCGGCTTCGATGGGGATGTCATCGAGCGAGTGCTGAGAGAGGCTTTGTAACTCCTTGCTCGCCCCGGGGAGAGCAAGGAATTACTACAGCACGCCCGGACCCCCGTCGTGCGCTATCCTTGGTATACCCACGAACGAGCCATTCATTCACGGAGGATAGCCATGGAACACGTTCGCAAAGCGACGGCAGTCTGGACCGGTGATCTGAGGCACGGCAAGGGGACACTCACTGCCCCGAGCGGTGTGCTCAAGGACGCGATCTACACGTTCGACACCCGATTCGAGACCAAGTTCGGCACGAATCCGGAGGAGCTCATCGCGGCGGCGCACGCGGGATGCTTCGCGATGGCGCTCTCCGGCGAGCTCGCCAAGGCGGGTCTGAAGCCGGAGCGAATCGAGACCACCGCGGAGGTGAAGCTGGAGAAGGTGAACGAAAAGCCGACGGTCACGAGGAGCCACCTGAAGCTCGACGCGCACGTTCCCGGCGCGAAGAACGGCCAGGTGGAGGCGATCGCAAACGAGGTGAAGGTGGGGTGTCCGATATCCCGCCTCCTCAACGCCGAGATCACGCTGGAGACCGCGGTCCACGTCTGATCGTCACTCGCTCGGGCGCCGCGGCCTGGAGCCGCGGCGCCCCGGCACCGCGCGGTGACAACGTCGGAGCGCGCTTTCCCCTTGATGCTCCGACCCTTATATTCCGCCCTCCATGACCACTCCGATGACTCCCGTGGTGTCACGCTCGGCGGCCGAGCTGCGGCGCGCGTTCCTCGACTTCTTCGTGGCGCGCGGCCATACGCTGGTTCCTTCGGCGCCCCTCGTGCCCAACGACCCCACGCTGCTCTTCACCACCGCCGGGATGGTCCAGTTCAAGCCCTACTACACGGCGCAAGGCGACGTGCCGTACAAGGGACGCGCGGTGTCGGTGCAGAAGTGCCTGCGCCTCACCGACCTCGAGAACGTGGGACGCACGCCGCGCCACGACACCTTCTTCGAGATGCTCGGCAACTTCTCCTTCGGCGATCCCACGAAGGGCGCCTACTTCAAGGAAGAAGCGATCGCCTTCGCGTGGGAGTTCGTGACCGCCGAGCTCAAGCTGCCGGTCGGCCGGCTCTATGCCTCGATCTTCGAGGGGGAAGGCAAGCTGCCGCGCGACGACGAAGCAGCCGCGCTCTGGAAGAAGGTGGGCATGAAGCCGGACCACATCGTGGCGCTGGGCCGCGCCGACAACTTCTGGGGGCCGGCCGGCGGGCAGGGTCCGTGCGGGCCATGCAGCGAGATCTACTTCGATCTCGGGGAACAGCGGCCGGGCTACCTGGAGGCCGGCGCCTTCTGGGGCGAGAAGCCGGGCGATCCCGGCGACCGCTACATGGAGTTCTGGAACCTGGTCTTTCCGCAGTTCGACGCCGCGCCTGACGGCACCCTCACGCCGCTCGCGCGCCCGGGGATCGATACCGGCATGGGGCTCGAGCGCCTGGCGATGCTCATGCAGGGAAAGAGCAGCATCTTCGACGCCGATGTCTTCACGCCACTGGTGGAGAGGGTGCTCGCCAGAGCCGGGCGCTCGGCGGCACAGGCGCTCTGGCCGGTCGCGCGAGACGCACGGATCATCGCGGACCACGTGCGTGCTCTGACCTTCGCCATCGCCGAGGGCGCCTTGCCGGGCAACGAGGGAGCGGGCTACGTGCTGCGCCGGTTGCTGCGACGCGCGGTCACGCGGGGCCGGGCCCGGAATGGTCTGGCGATGAGGGAGCCGTTCATGGCCTCCTGCGCGGAACGGGCGGTCGAGATCTTCGGCGAGCACTACCGCGAGCTCACCCAGCACGCCAGGGAGATCCTCGGCGTGCTCGAGCGCGAGGAGACGAAATTCGCCGAGACGTTCGAGGCCGGCCTGGCGAGGCTCGAGGAGCTGCTGGGCTCGAGCAAGAGGCTCGCGGGCGATGATGCCTTCATGCTCCACGACACGTATGGATTCCCCATCGAGCTCACCGAGGAGATCGCGGCGGAGCGCGGCGTGCAGGTGGACCGTGAAGGGTTCGATCGCGCGATGAAGACGCAGCGCGATCGCGCCCGCACGGCGAGCAAGTTCGCGCAGCGCGCCGGTTCGGAGGCGGGGGCATGGACCGAAGCCACGTCCGGAGCCGATTCGCGATTCCTCGGCTACGAGACGCTCGCGGCGAGCGGGGTGTCGCTGCGGCGCTGGCGCGAAGCGGAAGAAGGCGTGGACGCCGTGCTGGACCAGACGCCGTTCTACGCCGAATCCGGCGGACAGGTGGCCGACCGCGGTCAGATCGCCGGTGACGGCGTGACGGCGCTCGTGACGCACGTGTTCCGTGAAGGCGAGAGCATCGTGCACCGCGTGCGTCTCGCAGGCGATCGCGCGCGCTGGCTCGAGGCCGGGGCGGGAGGCCGGCTCGAAGCCCGCGTGGATGCCGGGCACCGTCTGGCCACTCAGCGCCATCACACCGCGACGCACATGCTGCACGCGTCCTTGCGCCAGACCCTGGGCACGCACGTGCGTCAGGCCGGATCGCTGGTGGCGCCGGACCGCCTGCGCTTCGACTACACCCACTTCGAGGCGCCGAGCGGCGAACAGCTCGCCGAGATCGAGCGGCGCGTCGCCGAATGGGCGCTGCGGAACACGCCGGTGTCCTGGGAAGTCATGCCGCTCGAGAAGGCCAAAGGGCTCGGCGCCATGGCGCTCTTCGGCGAGAAGTACGGCGCCGACGTGCGCGTCGTCACCGTCGCCGGTGTCGAGGAGATCGGAGTCCCCGTGAGCCGCGAGCTGTGCGGCGGCACCCACGTCGCGCGCACCGGGGACATCGGCCCATTCCTGCTGGTTTCCGACTCGGCGATCGCGAGCGGCGTGCGCCGGATCGAGGCCCTGTGCGGTCACGAAGCGCTCGGCTGGCTCAAGAGCCACGCCGAAACCCTCGCGCGCGCCGCCGCGGCGTTTCAGGTGAAGCCGGAAGCCGTGCCGCAGCAGATCGAGAAGCTCAAGGCCGACATCGATCGACTCAAGAAGGCGCAGGCCGAGGCGGACAAGGGCGGGCTCGAGGCCGAGATGGCGCGCGTCGCGGCGGGGGCGACCGTGTCGCCGGGCGGCCGATGGGCCGTGGCCCGCCTCGAATCCGAGGCCGACATCAACGCCGCGCGCGACGCGGCCGACAAGCTGCGCGGCTCGCTCCAGCGCGGCGCCGCCGTGCTCGCCATCACCGCGGGCGGCAAGATCACGCTGCTCGCCGCGGTCACCGACGATCTGGTGGCCGAGAAGAAGCTCAACGCCTCCGACCTGGTGAAGAAGGTGGCCCAGGTGGCGGGCGGCTCGGGCGGTGGCAAGCCGCATCTGGCGCTGGCCGGCGCGAAGGACGCCTCCAAGGTCGACGAGGCCCTGGCCGAAGCGAAGCGGCTGCTGGCGGAAGCGCTCGGATGAAGGCGCTGGTGCTGGCCGGCGGCCGCGGAACCCGCCTGCGCCCGATCACTCATACCAGCGCCAAGCAGCTCGTCCCGGTGGCGAACAAGCCGGTGCTCTTCTACGGGCTCGAGGCCATCCGCGCTGCCGGCATCCTCGAGGTCGGCATCGTGGTCGGCGATCCGCGCGAGATGCTGCAGCCCGATCATCGCACCGGCGAGCGCACGACCGTGATGGTCAACAGCCAGGCCGAGATCCGCGCGGCGGTCGGCGACGGCTCGGCATTCGGCCTCGAGGTGACCTACATCGAGCAGGAGGCGCCGCTCGGGCTCGCACACGCGGTCAAGATCTCGGAAGACTTCATGGGTGACCATCCGTTCGTGATGTACCTCGGCGACAACCTGATCAAGGACGGCATCACGCCCTTCGTGCGCGAGTTCGAAGCCGAACGGCCCGACGCGCAGATCCTGCTGGCGCACGTCCGGAACCCGAGCGAGTTCGGCGTCGCGGAGCTCGAGGGGGATCACGTGGTGCGGCTGGAGGAGAAGCCGGCCCATCCCCGCAGCGATCTGGCGCTCGTCGGCGTCTACCTGTTCAGCCGCTGCGTGTTCGACGCCGTGCGTGCGATCCGGCCCTCGAAGCGCGGCGAGCTGGAGATCACCGATGCCATCCAGCAGCTCATCTCTTCCGGCAAGCGCGTGCGCTCGCACGTGATCGAAGGATGGTGGAAGGACACGGGCAAGGTCGAGGACATGCTGGAAGGGAATCGCATGATGCTCGGCGCGCTCGAGTCCAGGATCGAAGGCACGGTCGACGCCGCGACCGCCATCGAGGGCATGGTGCGCATCGGCAAGGGAGCGACGGTCGAGCGCTCGCGGCTGCGCGGCCCGCTCGTGATCGGCGAAGGCGCCCGGGTGTCGGACGCCTACATCGGCCCGTTCACGTCGCTGGGCCCTGGCGTCGAGCTTCGTGGCTGCGAGATCGAGCACTCGATCGTGCTCGAGAAGAGCCGGCTGCTCTCGGTGCCGGTGCGCATCGAGTCGAGCCTCATCGGCAAGGAGGCCGTGATCACCGCGAGCGAGGCCCGGCCGCGCGCTCACCGGCTCATGATCGGCGATTCGAGCCGGGTGGAGCTGGCGTGAGAGCGGTGGTGACCGGCGCTCGAGGAATGCTCGGACATGCGCTGGTGCCGGCGCTCGCATCCGCCGGTTGGGACGTCTTCCCGCTCGACAAGCTGGACGCGGATGTCACGCGCCGCGACCAGCTGCGCCGGGTTTTCGCGGAGGCGCGGCCCGACTGGGTCTTTCACCTGGCTGCTTTCACCAGGGTCAACGAGTGCGAGCATCGCGAGGAATACGCGCGGCTGGTGAACGGGCACGGCGCAGGCAATGCCGCCAGCGCCGCCGCCGAGGTGGGAGCGGCGGTGCTGTTCGTATCCTCGGACTACGTGTTCGACGGCCGCGCCTCGGAGCCTTACCGCGAGGATCATCCGACCGCTCCACTCAACGCCTATGGAAGATCCAAGGCCGAGGGCGAGAAGGCCACCCGCGCCATGAACCCGCGCCATCTGATCGTACGCACCGCGTGGCTGTTCGGGCATGGCGGCCGGAACTTTCCCGATCTGATCCTCGAGAAAGCCCGGCGCGGAGAGAAGCTTTCGGTGGTGAACGATCAGACCGGATCGCCGACCTGGACGCGCGCCCTGGCGCCCGCATTGGTGCGACTCGTCGCCACCGGTCAGCTGGGAACGTTCCACTGCACGTGTTCGGGCCAGTGCAACTGGTTCCAGCTCGCCGTGCACCTGGTGGAGCGCGAGGGTCTGGACGTGCCGGTGCAGGCGATCGCCAGCGAGTCTCTCGGGCCGCCGACGCGGCCCGCCTTCTCCGTGCTCGACAACCGACGCTATGAAGAGGCGACGGGCGACCGCATGCCGTGCTGGAAGGAATCGATCGACGCCTATCTCGATTCGCGCAGCGCCGATCACGCCATCGGGGAGGGAACGTGAGAAAGAGTCGAAGGCCCGCCCAGAACGGACCGCTCGAGCGAGCCGTCCGCGCGGTCCTCAAGGACGCGAGCCGGTCCATGGCGCGTGTCGAGCGCGGCACGGCGCGCCCGATCGCCGCGGCGGCCGAGGCGCTGATCGCCTGCTTCGAAGGCGGCGGCACCGTCTTCTTCTGCGGCAACGGGGGCAGCGCGGCGGATGCGCAACACCTCGCATGCGAGTTCGCCGGGCGTTATCTGATCGACCGCCCCGGATTGCCCGCGGTCGCGCTCTCCACCAACACCTCGAGCCTCACCTCGATCGGCAACGACTTCGGCTTCGACGTGGTGTTCTCGCGGCAGCTCGAAGGCCTGGGGACGCCCGGCGACGTGCTGGTGGCGCTGACCACGAGCGGCGGCTCGCCCAACGTGCTGCGCGCGGTGGAGACGGCGCATGGTCTCGGCATGATCGTGATCGGGTTCACCGGTCTCAAGGGGAAGTCCTTCGCCGCGAGGTGCGACCATGCGCTCGTGACGCCGCACACGCTGACCCCGCGGGTCCAGGAGGGCCATATCGCGATGGGCCATGCGCTGTGCCAGGTGGTGGAAAGGGCTCTGTTCCCCGAGCCGCCTCGCCGCAAGGGACGCGCGCGGTGATCGGAGCTCTGATCGAGGCGCTGCGCCCGCGCCAGTGGACCAAGAACCTCCTGGTGTTCGCCGGCGTCCTGTTCTCGCGACAGATCGGAGATCTCTCGCTGGTTCTGCGCGCGCTCGAAGGGTTCCTCGCCTTCTCCCTCGTGGCCAGTGCCAGCTACCTGTGGAACGACCTGCGCGACCTCGAGGCGGATCGCCAGCATCCCAGGAAGCGGCTGCGCGCGATCGCTTCGGGCCGGCTTCCGGTCGCGGTGGCGAGGATCGCCGCACCGCTCGTGCTGGCGGCCGGTGTTCTGCTCGCGTGGAGGCTGGGGATGGGGTTCGTCGGCGTGCTGGCGGGATACCTCATCCTCAACCTGGCCTACACCGCGTTTCTCAAGCGTCAGGTCCTGCTCGACGTCTTCACGATCTCCGTGGGGTTCGTCATGCGCGCGATCGCCGGAGTGGAGCTGCTGTTGCCGGTGGCCCCGGATACCGAGCTCTCGCCATGGCTCCTGGTCTGCACCTTCTTCGGCGCGTTGTTCCTCGCGCTCTCCAAGCGTCGCCGCGAGCTGGCCGGCGCCGGAGATCACGCATCACGCCAGCGCGAGGTGCTCGAGTCGTATACGCCTCAACTGCTCGACGGTCTGCTGATGGTGACCGCGGCGTCCAGCACGATGGGTTACGCGCTCTACACCATCTGGCCGGGAACGGTCGCGAAGTTCGGCACCGAAGCGCTCCTCTACACCGTGCCCTTCGTCGCCTACGGAATCTTCCGCTACCTGTACCTGGTGGGCGTCTCGGACCGGACCGAGGACCCGTCTCACGTGCTGCTCACCGACCGGCCGCTGGCCGTGTGCATCCTCGGCTACCTGGCCGCCGTCCTGATCATCCTCTACGGCCGATGGTGAGCCGCCGCCCCGGATCCCGATCCCGCCCATCGCGGGTGCGATCGATTCGGGTCGAGGCGCGAGCCAAGCTCAACCTGGGATTGGTGGTCGGGCCCAAGCGCCCCGATGGGTATCACGAGATCGCGACCGTCTTTCAGTCGATCTCGCTGTCCGACACCCTCGTCATTCGTCCACGCCCGCAAGGCTTTCGGCTGACGATCCGGTGGGAGGAAGCGGCCGTCACAGGCCGCGGGCCTCGACCGACTTTGAGTGCGGGGCCGGGCAATCTGGTTCTTCGCGCTGCACGCCTCTTTCAAAGACGCGTAGGGCTGAAGGAAGGCGCGTCATTCCAACTGGTCAAGCGCATTCCCGTGGGGGCCGGCCTGGGCGGAGGAAGTGCGGACGCGGCCGCGACCCTTCTGGGCCTGGAGCGATTGCAAAATATGCGTCTCGATCCGAGACAGCGCCGCGAGCTGGCTGAAGAGCTGGGATCGGACGTCCCATTTGTCATGCGCGGTGGCACCGCTCTTGGCCGGGGACGCGGCGAGCGACTCCATTGGACTCGATTGGCCAGACCGTTTCGAGCGGTCCTGGCTGTCCCTTCATGGCAGGTGTCGACTGCCGAAGCGTATCGACGCATCGACCGAACCAAATATGGCTTGACAGGGTGGGCGGCCAATCTAAGATCGGCTCAACTTCTTGAACGCGCGGAAGTAACGGCGATTCGCTGCATGCGACTCGGCAACTCGTTCGAAGAAGTGCTTGGAATCAGGAAGAGAGAGTTCGAGTCACTGAGGACTCGATTGCAAAGGGCCGGGCTACAACGACCGCAAATGACCGGAAGCGGCTCGTCAGTTTTCGGAATCCTCGTACCGAGTGTTGACGTAGCGTCCGTCATCGCGCGCTTCCATGGCAGCGAGCGACTCTATGTGGTGAAGTCCACGCGAACGGGCTCGAGAGTTGTCGTTGGCCGTGTCTGAAAGTCCCCCAAAGCGGAACCACCCGACCTGGCGTTCCGGACGCCACCACGGACGACCGGAGGTGAAAATCTCATGGTTGAGATCACTGAGGTTCGCGTTTCCCTCCGCGACGACGAAAAGCTAAAGGCTTTCGTCAGTATCACTCTGAACGATTCATTCGTGATCCGTGGACTCAAGATCATCCACGGCAACACGGGATTGTTCGTCGCGATGCCGAGCCGCAAGCGCCCGGACGGGCAGCACCAGGACCTGGCGCATCCGATCAACGACACGACGCGCAAGTACCTCACCGACATCGTCATGGCGGAGTACCAGCGCGAGCTGAACAACCAGGGCGCCATGTCCACGGCGCGCTCGACCGACCGGGATCGGCGCTAGCCGCGCGATCTCGCTTCCAGAGCTCGGATCCCCCGGACGCCGCGCTCGCGGCGCCTCGGACCGCATCCTCCCCTCCGATACGTCTGCGTTGACTCCCCAAAGAGCACCCAGTACATTCCTCCGGCTTTTCTCCTGGCAGTTCTTCTCTGGCCAGTAGCCAGCACCCCGACTCGTTGCCCCTGAAGGGTTTCGAGGCGGACCGTGACGGAAACCCCGTTCGTTGGTGGGGCGTGGCCAAGCGGTAAGGCACGAGACTTTGGATCTCGCATCCGGAGGTTCGAATCCTCCCGCCCCAGCCAACCTTGGGCGGTCGGGATGGAGCCCCGGATTCGAGGCGTCGGTCTTCGGACCGCCGCCGATCATTCGGTGACCCGTTCCTCCCGAGGGCCGGGCCAACCAGGGAGGCTCACGCTTGGACCCCGTTCGCATCTTCGCAGGGAACGCCAGCCTCAACCTGGCGCAGGCGATTTGCGACAAGCTCAGGGTGCCGCTCGGAGACGTGGCGGTGACGCGTTTCGAGGACGGCGAGGTCTCGGTGCGGTTCAACGAGAACATTCGTGGCAGCGACGTGTTCATCGTGCAGGCCACCGGCGCTCCCGCCGAGCATCTCATGGAGCTGCTGGTGATGCTCGACGCCGCCAAGCGCGCGTCGGCGCGTCGCGTCACCGCGGTTCTGCCCTACTTCGGATATGCGCGGCAGGATCGCAAGGACCAGCCGCGGGCGCCGATCACCGCCAAGCTGGTGGCCAACGTGATCACCGTGGCCGGCGCCGATCGCGCCTTGACCATGGATCTCCACAGCGCGCAGATCCAGGGCTTCTTCGACATTCCCTTCGACCATCTCTACGCCGCGCCCGTGCTGATCGAGTACTTCGCGGCCAAGAAGATCAAGGACCTCATGGTCGTCGCGCCGGACATCGGCAGCGTGAAGATGGCCCGCGCCTATGCCAAGCGGCTCGGCGTCGATCTGGCGCTGGTCGACAAGCGCCGGCCCAAGGCCGACGCCGTGGAGGTGATGAACATCATCGGCGAAGTGGAAGGCAAGAACATCGTGATGTTCGACGACGTGATCACCACCGCTCGCACGCTGACGCAGGCCGCCGTGGCGCTGCGCGCGAACGGCGCCAAGCAGATCTATGCCGGCATCACCCACGGTGTGTTCTGCCCCGACGCCTTCGAGCGAGTGGCGCAGTCGCCGATCCAGGAGCTGGCCGTGACCGACACGCTGGATCACAGCAAGATGGCCCTGCCGGCCAATGTCGTGGAGCTGTCGGTCGCAGGCTTGTTGGGCGAAGCCGTGCAGCGCATCCACGAGGAGCGCTCGCTCAGCTCGCTGTTCGTTTGAGAACCAAGGCCGGCGCGTCGCCGGTCTGAAGGAGGAAACCATGGCGGTCATTGCCTTGAGCGGCCAGCGCCGCGAGCGAATCGGCAAGGGCGGTGCGCGCACCGCCCGGCGCGACGGGAAGATCCCCGCCGTGCTCTACGGGCACGGCGAAGATCCCGTGTCGGTGACGATCGGCGCGCGGGACTTCGATCTGGCCCTGCGGGGCCACAAGGGCGCGAATCCGATCGTGAATCTCTCGCTCGACTCCAAGGAGTTCACGGCGCTGATCCGCGCGGTCCAGTACGACCCGGTATCTCACGACATTCTCCACCTCGACTTCCAGCACATCTCTCTGACCGAGACGATCGAGGTCAACGTCGCCATCCACCTCACCGGCACGCCGACGGGCGTCAAGGACGGCGGCGGCATCCTCGAGCACATCCTGCGCGAGGTCGAAGTGCGCTGCCTGCCGACCGCGATTCCGTCTTCCATCGATGCGGACGTCTCGGCGCTCAACATCGGCGACTCGGTGCACCTGCGTGACCTGGTCGTGCCCAACGTGGAGATCCTGACCGACCTCGACTCGACGGTGGCGACCGTGGTGCCGCCGACGGTGATCGAGGAGAAGCCGGTCGAGGAGGTCGCGGCGGAAGCGGCGGCGGCCACCGCGGAGCCCGAAGTCATCACCAAGGGCAAGAAGGATGAGGAAGGCGCTGCCGAGGGCGACGACAAGGACAAGGAGAAAGGAAAGAAGTAGCGGTCGGTGCGTCTGGTCCTCGGTCTCGGGAATCCCGGCGAGCGCTATGCCACGACCCGTCACAACGTGGCGTGGCGAGTGCTGGACGAGCTGGCGAAGCGCTGGCGCCTGAAACGCGGCGTTTCGGTGCCTGGATTGTTCGAGTCCTGGCGAGGCGAGGTGGGAGGCGAGGCCGTGGAAGTGATGCGGCCGCAGACCTACATGAACCTCTCCGGCCAGGCGCTGGAGCACTGGATGCGCGACCAGGAGCTCTCGCCGGAAGCGATGCTGGTGGTCTCGGATGACGTGTACCTGCCGGTCGGTGGTCTGCGGCTTCGGGCGCACGGATCGAGCGGAGGCCATCGAGGCCTCGAAAGTCTCGAGGCCGCTCTCGGCCATCGGGACTTCGCGAGGCTGCGAGTCGGCGTCGGCGCAGCGGAGAGCAGTGCGGACTTGAAGGAGCACGTGTTGCAGACGTTTGGCCCCGAGGAGGAGCCGGTCGTCGAGCGCGTCGTGCAGGAGGCGGCGGACGCCGTCGAGTGCTGGGCGCGTGAAGGCATCGAACGAGCCATGAATCGATTCAATCGCAGAATGAGCAAGGAGGTCCCCGAACCGTGACCAAGTACGAAACCACGTTCATCCTGGAACCCGGCCTCGACGACTCCCGGGTGAACGACGAAGTCGAGCGCGCCTCGCAATGGATCAAGGATCTCGGCGGCGAGGTGATCGAGGTGCAACGTTGGGGCAAGCGACGCCTGGCCTACGAGATCGGCAAGAAGCGCGACGGGATCTACACGCTGATCGTGCATCAGGGCGAAGGGCCGCAGATCAAGGAGCTCGAGCGGCGGCTGCGTCTCAACGAAGCCGTGATGCGCGTGCTGTCGGTGGTGCACGTTCCACCCGAGCTGACGCAGCCCAAGGTCGACGCCGAAGCGCTGGCGGCCGCCGAAGAGGCGGGAGACGAGTAGGCGGAAGGCACGGTGACCGAGCTCAAGCTGCCCGAAGTCAACCGGCTGATTCTGGCCGGGCGCCTGACCCGCGATCCGGACCGGCGCTACGGACCGGACGGCACGGCGATCACGCGGTTCGACATCGCCTTTCACCGGCGCTTCCGCACGCGCGCCGGCCAGGTGGGCGAAAGCACGGGCTTCGTGTCCATCAGCACCTATCAGCGGCTGGCCGAAGTGTGCGGGGAGTATCTGAAGAAAGGCAGTCCGGTGCTGGTCGAAGGACGGCTGCAGATGCGCGAATGGAAGACGTCGCAGGGCGAGTCGCGCAGCCGCCTGGAAGTCCAGGCCGACAACGTGCACTTCCTGGAGCGGCGGCCGGAGTCGCCGGACCCATCAGACCGCGCGGCGGATGCCAAGGCTTCCGCCCCAGTTCCGAAGGGGAGAATGAGGAGATATGGCGAGAGAACGTGAAGGCAAGAGTCTCAAGAAGAAGTACTGCAAGCTGTGCCTCGAGAAGGTCGGCTTCGTCGACTACAAGGACGAGAAGCGCCTCGGCCGGTTCATCACCGACCGCGGCAAGATCGTCCCGCGCCGCGTCTCGGGCACCTGCGCCCGGCATCAAAAGCAGATCACCACGGCGGTGAAGCGCGCGCGGGTGCTGGCCCTGCTGCCGTTCACCAGCGATCTCTATCGCTGAGATCGAGGGCGGCTCGTGTTTCGAACGTGGCTCCTGGTCGGAGCTCTCGCCTTCGTGGCGGCGGGCACCCCGCTTCCGTGGGGAGCTCTGTGGCTTGCCGTTCCGGCCGCGGTGGCGCTCGGCCTGCTCCTGTGCTGGCGCTGGGGACCGTGGGGCGTGCTGGTTCCGGTCAGCCTCATGACGGCGGTGTTGATCATCTTCGGACCATTCGCCGCATGGACCTGGTGGATCCCGGTGGCCGCGCTGACCGGGTGCTGGATGGGCCTGCGCGAAGAGGGCGGAGGCCCCGAGGCGGGCCAGCGCGCGTGGATGATGCTTCCGCTGGTGCTGCTGGCCGCGGGGCTTCCGTGGACGGTGTCCTATCCGGATCTGGTGGCCGAGCTCGACCGCGCGATGCGAAGCACGGAGCCGGCGATGCTCGACACCGTCAAGCGGCTCGGCTATCAAGAAGACCGGCTGCGCTCCTTCCAGCACTACCTGCAGCAGAGCGCCGAGCTGCGCGCTCCCTGGGTCCGGGTCCTGCTCCCGAGCCTGATCTTCTCGTGGATGGCGCTGCTGGTGGGCGCGGGAAGGGTGATCGCGGCTCACGTGGCGGACCGCGTCCACTGGCCGGATCTCTCTCGCGCCCGGTTCAGCGAATGGCGCCTGCCCGACGGGGCGATCTGGTTGTTCCTCGCGGGCTTGGGCCTTCTGCTCGCCGACCTGAAGCCGTGGACGCCGACCGCCGCCACGCTGCTGATCGTCCCGGCCCTCGGTTATTGTGCGCAGGGAATCGCGGTCGTAGAATCCCTGCTGCTCTTGCGCGGCGTCCCGCCCTCGATCATCACCCTCACATTGCTCTTCGTCTTCATCATGGCTTTTCCCGTGTTCATCCTCACCACGGTTTGCGTTGGAATCAGTGACGTTTGGCTCGACTACCGCCGCCTGGAAGCCATTCCGGACGGCGATGTTTCCTAGGAGAACCCGATGCAGGTGATCTTGCTCGAAGACCTCGAAGGCCTGGGCGCCCGCGGCGCCACCGTGAACGTGAAGCCCGGGTACGCGCGCAACTACCTCCTCCCGCGCAAGCTCGCCATCCAGGCGCAGTCGCGTGCGGCCAACCTCTATCAGGAGCTGGCGCGGCAGAAGGAGATCCAGCTCCAGAAGCAGCTCGCCGAGGCGCGGGCCGAGGCGGCCAAGCTCGAGGGTCTGGAGGTCAACATCGCGGCTCAGGCCAACGAAGAGGACACCCTGTTCGGCTCCGTGACCTCGACCGACGTCGCCGAAGCCCTCGAGAAGGTCGGCCACACCGTGGAGAAGCGGCGCATCGAGATGGGCGAAGAGCACATCAAGCAGCTCGGGCGCTACGAGGTCAAAGTACGATTCCTCGGCGACGTGGCGGCCACCGTCCGCGTCTGGGTGGTGCGCGCATGAAGACCGGGCGCGCGGGAATCACCGCGCTCCTCTTCTGCGGTCTGCTGCTCGGAGCGGCACCGGCGACCAAGCCCGCCGCCAAGAGCAAGAAGCCGGCGAAGGGCGCCGACAGCGTTCTGGTGAGGATCGGCAAGGAGACCATCACCACCGGCCAGGTCCAGCGCCGCCTCGACGAGCTGCCCGAGCACGTGCGGCCGCAATTCACCACGCCCGAAGGCCGCCAGCGTCTCGTCGATCGCATGATCGAGGAGAAGGTGTGGCTGATGTCGGCGACGAAGAAGGGTGTCGACAAGCGCCCGGATGTCGTTCGGCAGATCGAGCAGCAGCGCCGCGACCTGCTGATCCGTACGCACATCAACGAAGTGATGGCCGAGAATCCCGCGCCCGGTGATTCGGCGGCGCGCGCCTATTACGACGAGCATCGCGCCGACTACCGCACGCCGGCCTCGATCACGATCAGCCACATCCAGCTCAAGAACGAGTCGGAGGCCAAGAAGGTCAAGGGCCATACGAAGAAGCAGGACTGGGGCAAGCTGGTCGCCAAGTACTCGGCCGATACGCTCACCAAGAAGCAGGGCGGCGTGCTGGGGCCGGTCACACACGAAGGCGTGTTCGGACAGCTCGGGCGGCAGCCGGCGCTCGCCGAGTCCGCGTTCGCGCTCGGTCAGACGGGGAAGATCGGCGGCCCGTACAAGACCGACCGTGGATGGCACGTGATCCGTGTCGAGTCGCTGACCCCCGAGGGTGAGCGGCCTTTCGATCAGGTACGGGGCGGAATCATCCGGCAGTTGAGCCAGAAGAACTCACAGGACTTCTACAATGCGAAGTATGCCGAGACCAAGGCCGCGCTCGGCCTGCGCGCAGACTCGGCCGCGATCCAGAAGTTCGTGATGAAGAAGAAGAGCGCACGCGATCTCTTCAACGACGCTCAGTCGGCGGGCGGCCCGCAGGAGCGAATCGATGCCTACACCAAGGTGCTCCAGGAGTATCCTGAGAGCGATGTGAGCCCGCAGGCCCAGTTCATGATCGGGTTCATCCAGTCGGAGGAGCTCAAGGATTACGAGGCCGCGGACAAGACATTCAAGACCTTGCTTCAGCGATATCCGAAGTCCGAGCTGGCCGCCTCGGCAAAGTGGATGGTGGAACACATGCGAACCGAGTCCGCGCCGGGGTTCATGAATCTCGAAGGCGATTCCACGAAGTCCGGCGGCTCCGCCGAGGCCCGAAAGCCGTGAAAACCGTGGAAGCCCGAGTCAATGGGCTGATCCTCGAGCACAAGACGCAACAGAACATCGTCATCCTGCGGGAGACGGAAGGCGAGCGCATCCTTCCCATCTGGATCGGCTCCGGAGAAGCCCAGGCCATCCGCCGCATCCTTTCGGAAGAGTCTTTCCCGCGCCCGCTGACGCATGACCTCATTCATATCGTGATCGAGGGATTCAAGGCCAAGATCACTCGCGTCGTGATCGCGGACCTGCGCGAGAACACCTTCTACGCGTCCATCTTCGTGGAGCGCGAAGGCGAGGTGCTCTCGATCGACGCTCGTCCCTCGGACTCGATCGCGCTGGCGCTGCGCAGCAAGGCGCCGATCTACGTGAACGAGGACCTGCTCCAGCCGCCCCCGCGCGAGGAGCAGGCGGAGTCGGAGACCCCGGAAGCGCCTCCTCGGGAGCTGAGCGAACAGGAAAAAGCGGAGCAGCTGCGCCGCTACCTGGAGCGTCTCAATCCCGAGGACTTCGGGAAGTTCCAGCTCTAGGCCCGGATCTCGTCGCCAGGAGGTCGCGCTGCCGGCCACCGCCGCCCTGACGTTCCTCCTCGCTCTCGCGCTGCTCGGGGTCGGGGTCCTGCGGCGTCACTCACGGCTCGGTCTGCTCGAGTCGCTGGCTTACGGAGCGGTTCTCGGCGTGGTCATCGGCTCGACGGCGCTGATCCCGCTGGCGTCGTGGCTGGGGCTGACCGTTCCCGTCCTGATCGGACTCGGGCTGTCGTGCGCGGCCGCAGGGATGGCGCTGATGCGTGGCCGGGGCGACGGCCCGAGGGCGGCGGGCGCGGCGATCGGGTGGGGGACCATGGTGATCCTCGCGCTCTTCATCGCTCGCTGGGCCCTGCTGTGCGGCTCGGCGCTCACCGTGGAAGCCAAGGGCCTCTACTCAGGGCACATCCACATCTGGGGCGACTGGTCGCAGCATCTGGGCGACGTCACGTCCTTCGCCTACGGCAACAACTTCCCGCCGACCCATCCGCGTTTCGCCGACCATCCGCTCTCGTATCACTACCTGACCTCGGTGACGGTGGCGGCCATGGTGCGGCTCGGCCTCTCACCGATTCAAGCGCTGCCGCTCCACAGCTTCGTGTTCCTCTCGCTGTTGACGCTGGCCCTGTTCGCGTTCGCGCGCCGTCTGTCCGGCGACTCCACCGCGGCCGCTCTCGCGACCGTGCTGTTCCTGATCGGCGGCGGGCTCGGCTGGTGGCTGAGCGTGCGTGATGCCCTGGCCACCGACCATCCGTGGCAAACGTTGTGGGCGCATCCCTGGAACCGGGCGGCTCAGGAAGCCGGCAACTTCCGCTGGAAGGACGTGGTCTTCGCCTATCTGGTGCCGCAACGGGCCGTCCTCTACGGACTGCCGGTCGGCCTGCTCTCGACCACGCTGCTGCTCGAGGGTGGGCGCGAGGGTGGCTGGAAGCCGTTCATCCTCGCAGGCATCGCGACCGGACTGCTTCCGCTCGCGCACCTCGGAACGATGCTGGCGCTCGCGCTCATCACCCCATTTCTCGTCCTGGCATTCCCGCGGCGCGAGTGGCTGGCGTACTTCGCGGTGTGGGCGGCGCTCTCTGTTCCGGTGTTCCTCATGCAGCAGGGTGGAGGCGGCGCGCTTCGCCACATCCATGGGCAGCTCGGATGGGTCGCCAAGTCCGATCCGTGGTGGTTCTTCTGGCTCAAGAATCTCGGCGCGTTCCTGCCGCTGCTCCTGTGGGCGCTCTTCGACCGCGAAGCCCTGCCTCGTGCCCATGCGCGTTTCCTGTGGGCGTTCATGCCGGTCTTCGTGATCGCGAACCTGGTCGTCTTCCAGCCGTGGGATTGGGACAACACCAAGGTCTTCCTGTACTGGTATCTGGCGGCCTGCGTGCTCGTGGCCGCGAGCCTGGTCCGGCTGGTGAGACGCCAAGGCTTCGCGGTCAGGATCGCGGTCTCTCTCGTCGTCGCCACGCTGCTCCTCTCGGGACTGCTTGCGCACCTGGACCAGGCCCTGGGTCGCGACCACCTCCTCATGCTCACCTCGCAGGAGATGAAGGTGGCCGAAGCCGTGCGTGAGCGAACCCCTCCGGATGCGCTCTTTCTCGCCGGGCTCCAGCACAACCATCCGGTGGCCATGCTGGCCGGGCGCCACGTGGTCATGAGCTATCCCGGCTGGATGTGGAGCCAGGGGATCGACGCCGCGCAGCGCGAGCGCGACGTCCGCGCGATGTACGCACTCAGTCCCCAAGGCCTCGTCAAGCTCGAGGAGCTCGACGTCGATGACATCGTGATCGGGCCGTGGGAGCGCGAGCACTTCAAGCCGGACGAGGCCGCGTTCGCCGTGCGCTTCCGCCGTATCGTGGACCTGCCGCCTTATGCCGTCTATGAGGTCAAGGCGAGGCCGTGAGCCCGGGCGAACGCGTCGTCCCGTCAGTACGCGAGCTGAATTCCTGACGAGAACATCGAATCCCACTGGCGGAAGCCCGGTGGCGGCGCGTTGCGGTAGTGATAGTTGTAGCCCAGCTTGAGCGCCAGCATCCCGCCGAGTGGAGCCACCAGAGCGGCCTTGGCATCGGTCTCGTAATCGTCGGAGTTCTTGAAATTGCTCAGATAAGCCCCGTTCGCCTCGACGTAGGCCTTCTCCCGGAAGTGGTAGCGATAGAAGGCAGCGAGACGCCCGGTGCCGAAGTCATCCTCGGCGCCCAGGGTATTGCGGCGCTGAGTGACACCGACGCCGGCTTCGAGATCGAGTTGATGAGGCTGAGGGGTCACCGCGTGGTACACGAGCCCAACGCCCTCGTCGAACTGGCGCGCGATCGCGGCGAAGGTGTTGCGGCGCCACGAGCCCAGGGCGTAGGCGCCGATTCGCTCCGCGAGCTTGTAATCGGCTCGCAGCTCCAGCCTGTACGCGCCGGTGTTCTCGACCCCCTGGTCGGTGCCCCACACCGCGGCGCCCATCTGCGTGAACAGCCAGCGACCCGTCGTGTACTCGATCTTGTCGCTGCTGTTCAGGGTCTTGACGTCGGAATTGCCGGCGGTGCTGACGTAGCCAAAGTCCGCCGTGGCCTTGAGAGGCTTGGCCGGCGGCTCGTCGGCCGCAGCGGCCGGGCGCGGCGAGGGGAAACAGGCGATGGCGACGAGCAGCAGAATGCGAGCGCTGGGTGGCGATGGAATGCGTGGCATGGATTCACCTCGGGGGCGGACTGCAGCGAGAAAGGAAGGACTGCAGCGAGAATATACCTGTCGTCACCGCCAGGTCGGCATCCAGAGCCGCCACTGGAACTCCTGTGGTGTGAGCGGCACGCAGGCCCAGACCGGGTAGAAGAACACGAACGCCACGATGAGCACAAAGGCGTAGGCCCAGGGGAGCCAGCGCAGTGCGCGCGGGCCTTCCGTCATGCGGTTCAGCGCGAGCGCGAGTGCGAGGCAGCCGAAAGGCACGACGGGAAGGAAGTGGTAGGCGAAGCTGATGCGTGACACCAGCGCCCAGGGCAGCCACTGACCGAAGAAGCCGATCCCGGCCGTCAGCCACGCGGGATCGTGGCGCCGCGCCCACCACGCCGTCGCCCATACCATGGCCGGCAGCAGGACCCAGTGGAGGATGGGGTTCGCCAGCGCGTAGACATGGGCGACGGCGTTCTCGTAGCGCGTGACGTGATACCAGACCGGCCGCTGGACCAGAGGCCAGCTCCACCAGCGCGATTGGTAGGCGTGCGTTGCGGTGAGCTTCGAGTGATAGCTGAAGATCTGGCGCTGGAGCTCGACGAAATCCTCGAGCCCGTGACCGACCATGAAGAACGGCACGTAGGCGAGCAGGTAGATCAGCCCGGGCACGACCATGAGCCCCAGCGCGACCCACCCGAGGTGGCGCGCCACGGCGCCCGCACCACCCGCTTCGGCACGGCGTCCGAGCCAGAAGGCGCGCGCCACCGCGATCAGTCCGATCACGCCCGAGGCGTACGCCGCGTTCCACTTGGTGGCGATCGCCAGCCCCAGGAACACGCCGACCCATGGCAAGCGCCGGCCGGCGCGTTCGGGAGCGGCAGTCCAGTAGCGATGGAATTGCAGCAGCGCCGCCATCATGAAGACCACGCCGAATACGTCCAGCATGCCGGTTCGCGCCTGCACGAAGTAGAGGCCGTCCATCGACAGGAGAAAGGCCGCGAGCGCCGCGATCGCGACCCGGCCGGTGAGCGCCAGCCCCAGCTGGTACGCGAGGGCGAGGCCGATGGCGCCGAACACCACGCTCATGAAGCGCCATCCGAACGAGTGGTCTCCCCAGATCCGGATCCCGATCGAGATCAGGTGAACGCCGAGCGGCGGATGGTTCCACATGTAAGCCACGTTCTTCTGGGGCGACTTCGTGTACCAGACGTAGGCGTCCTTGTTTCCCGCCGCGTACTGGCCCGCGGTATAGGCGTGGTAGACCTCGTCGAAGATGTACTTCTGAGGCACGGCGAGCCGCGGCGCGTAGAGCGCCAGCCCGCCCGCGAAGAAGAGAGCCGGAAGGATCTCGATGATTCGCTTCACCGAGCGACCGGAGCGAAGACCCAGCGGCGGGCGCCGCGCTTGAGACGAACCAGCGACCGGAACATCCGCCAGCCGTTCCTGGCAAGACCGACCGGCGAGGCCAGCGTCGAGGAGCCCGGCACCGCCGTCCACACCGACGGGACTTCCACGATGCGCGCTCCGGCGCGGTGCAGGATCAGCAGCAACTCCACGTCGAACGCCAGGTCGGTCACGGTGGACGTGGCGAGGTAGGCAGGCAGGAAGCGGCGCTGGAAGACCTTGGCGCCGCACTGCGTGTCGGCGAAGGGCAATCCGAACATGGCCTGCACGAGGCCGGCGAACATGCGGCTCGCCAGGGTCCTGAGCCAGGTCCGGCCATAGACCTTCGCTCCCGGCGCCCACCGCGATGCGATGGCTCCGTCGGCATCCGACGTGGCTTCGACCAGTCTCATGAACTCGGCGGGCGGGGTGGCGAGGTCGGCGTCGGCGAATCCCACGAGCGCTCCGGTCGATCGCGCGAACCCGGCGCGCACGGCTCCTCCCTTGCCGATCTTCTCGGGGATCTCGATCACCTGGATCGAGGCGTGATCCATGGCGACGCGCCGCGCAACGTCGGCGGTGTGATCGGTGGAGCCGTTGACGACCACGATCAGCTCGTCTTCGGCCTGGAGCGCGCTCGCGTACGCCCGCAACATGGGCTCGAGCCGCTCTTCTTCGTTGTACGCCGGAATGACGACCGAGAGGCGCATGACGGGATGAGTCTAGGAGCGGAGGGGCCGGCTCCCAAACGGCCGGCACCCTCCGGTTTTCGGCACGACGAGAGCCGCTCTAGAGGTCGTCGACGGTCAGCTTGACGTCCGCGTCCTTCCATACGCGCTGGAACTCCTGGTCGACCGAAGCGGACGCCCAGGTCTTGCCCTGGGCGCGCAGCGACTGCGCGAGGCCGAAGAGCGAGCGGCCGTTGCGAAAGTTGCGATCGAGATCGGCGCGGAAGGCCTTCTCCGCTTCGACCGGCTTGCCGCTGCGCAGCAGAAAACCGCCCAGCGACTCCCGAGCGTGCAGGTACCAGTCCGGGGGCTCGTCGTAGGCGAGCTGGTCTTCCGCCGCCACGGCGCGGTTCAGGGCTTCGAGCGCCTTGGCGTCCTGTTTCGCGCTCTCGGCGATCCGGGCATCGAGCAGGGCGGCGGCGATGCCGAGGATGGACTTGCCGGGGTTGAATCCGACCATCGCCTCGGCGGGCAGCGCTCCGATCTGCGTCTCGAGCGCCCGGCGCTCTTCCGCCGCCCGGGCCGCGTCGCCCTTGGCGGCGTAGGCCATGCCGCGACCGAACCGCCAGACGCCGCGGGTGATCGGCATCGTCTCGCCCGGGTCGCTGACCTTCAGCACATCCTCCCAGCGGCGAAAGCGCACCTGGACCAGGAGCGGCGTGGGGGTGAAGAGCTCGAGCATCGGCATCTCCTTCACCGCCGGCGAGGCATGGTCGTAGACATCCGTGGCCGAGCGCAGGGCGCCCTTGTAGTTTCCTCGAGCGGCGTTGGAGTAGGCCGCGAAGTGCATGTTGTGATTGAAGTACATCGCCGGGTAGATGCCTTCCACCTTGTGCTTGGTGATGTAATCGCGATCCACCTCGGCCGCCTGCTCGTTGAGCTTCGCCGAGGCTTCGTGATCTCCCACGCGCGCGTAGATGTGGGTGGGCATGTGGACCAGGTGGCCGGCGCCGGGGGCCGCCCCCTCCAGCCGCCGGGCGGCGCCGAGCGCCAGCTCGGGATGGGGCGACGCCTCGACGGCGTGGATCAGCAGGTGATTGGCGCCGATGTGGTCGGGATTCCGTCGCAGCACCGATTGCAGCACCTCGACGATCTCGACCGTGCCTTCGTTGGGCTTGCCGTCGGGCATCCAGTACTGCCAGGGGCGCAGGTCCATCGCCGCCTCGGCGTAGAGCGTGGCGGCGTCGAGGTCGTCGGGATAGCGCCGCGACAGCTCGCCCATCGCTTCCTTGTAGGCGACGTCGAGCTTCGCGCGGTCGGCCTTGGGATCGGCGGCGTACCTCTTGGCGAGCGCCTGCACGTAGGCCTTCTCGCTCTCCGGCGCCTTCGCCGCCTGCTTCACCGCTTTCTGGACCAGCTCATAGGCCTGCTTGGAGCGCGGCTCATCGATCGGCAGGTTGATGTTGGGGCCGAGCACGAGCGCCATGCCCCAGGTCGCCATCGCGAGCTGCGGATCGAGCTGGCTCGCCCGCTGGAAGGCGCGAAACGCCTCGTCATGGTTGAACGCGAACGACAGATTGAGGCCTTGATCGAAGTAGCGCTGGGCTTCGGCATTCCGGGTCGACACCGGATGGCGAATCCCGCCGACGCCGGTGAGCGCCGGAGCCGGAGCCGTGGCGGTCGATGGAGTGTGTCCGTGCTGAGCGTGAGCGGTGCCGGTGACGAGCAAGAGAAACACGACGCACGCCAGGCGCATCATGTCGGTCCTCCCGGAGGGTTCGAGTGCAGAGAGCGGATCAGTAGATGCGGAACGAGAAACGGAAGACGGCGTAAACCTCGCTGGCTTCGCCTCCCCCGCCGCGGTAGGGACGAAAGCGGCACAGCCACACGGCTTCCTCGGCAGCCTTTTCGAACAGCGCCTCGCCGGTGCTGTTGACGAGCTGGACCTCGATCACGTTCCCCACCGTATCCACCAGGGCCTGGACGGTGACCTTGCCTTCGACGTTCTTGTCGAGCAAGGCCTGGGGATAGGTGGGTTTGACCAGGCGGTCGATCACCAGCTCCTCGGACTGGAAGACCGGGACGCCGGCCAGCCGCGACACCGAACGCATCGACAGGTCCGCGTCGGACGAGCCGGGCCCTTCGAAGCGATGTCGCGGCTGCGGCTGCCCCACGGTGGCCCGTGACGGTCTTCCCCCTCCGCCCTTCTTGCTCTGCACGGACACCGACAGCTGGCCGACGTCCGACAGGGTGGAGGCCGAGCCTCGGTGCTCGAGCGTGATGCGCCGCACGTATTGCTCGGGTCCTTCGAAGCCGAAGCGCGCCGAGTCCTTGGTGAGACGGCGCGCGCCGCGTTGAGTTGCGGGCATGATCAGCAGCCCGAGCGCCAGAAGACTCAGGCCGAGCGTGATCAGCGAGGAGCGGCGCGCGCAGCGCGCACGCTCGTGAAAGTAGCCGACGGTGCCATGAACCATCAATGTCTTCCGGGCAGGCCGGCAAGCGGGGGCCCCTACCGTCCGCGAGGCCCGGTCAGGCGAATGCCGCGCTGCGAGTCTAACAGAACCGTGCGCGCGCTCACCGCGGGATGCTCGGCTTCGACCATCAGTGGACCGGCTTCGGTGAGGGCGAACCGCACCTTTCCCCGCGCGTCGGCCTGGAGGACGAGCGCGCCCCCGAGCGTCACCAGCGCGCCGGCCGCGGGGCGATCGTCGGCATCGCGCACCTCCACGGAATCGACCGGCCAGGTGCCGGAACCGGCCCAGTCCTCGAGGAGGCCGAGGTAGAGCGCATAAGCTTCGGCGCGCACCGCTCCGGGCGCGTTCATGGCCGATTCTTCCGCAGGATCGTCGATGCGTCGCGCCGAGACGTAGAGCGCGGTGCACGAAGTCTGCTGCAGCGGATATTGTGCGTCCTCCACGACCGGCGGGGGAGAGAAGCCGAGCCGCGAGAGCCAGGCGGCGGTGCGCTGTCCCCACGCCTTGCCCGCGGCGCTCGAGAAGTAGTACCCGACGTGCGTGGACTCGGGACGGTGACCGATGCGGAGGAAGCGGTCGGCCCGGAACTCCTCGCTCACGCGGACGCGCTCCACGTCCGAAGCCGCCACGTCGCCGTTGCGCGCCAGCGCCACCTCGGCGCCCGCCGCGCGCAGCAGCGAAGCCAGCGATTGCGCGACCTGCATGTTGTAGAGCGCGCCGCGCGTGCCGCTCGGCCCCATGCCGCCGCTGTTCTCGCCGCCGCCGTCGGGATCGAGCAGGATGCGCCGGCCGTGCAGCACGCCACCGGCCACGGGAGTGAACTGAGGAGGCAGGCTGTCGAAGCCCCACAGCCGGTAGCCGGGAAGCGCCAACGGCGTGATGGTGGTGTCCGAGCCCAGCGCCACGAAGCCGTCGCGGTTGATCCAGCTCCAGCGAGGCGCGGGCTCGCGCGTCCCGAGCGCTTCGCGCAGACGGGCGGAAGCCGGCTCGCTGCGCGCCCACCCGCTCCACACCCGCTTCGCCTTCGCGCCGGAGGTGAACGCGATCGTCGCCGCGCGCGGGAGATCGCCGGTGCGCACCGAAACCCGGCCGAGCGCCTTGCTCGACGCTCGCGCGCCACGCGACATCCGGAGATAGGCCCATGCCACGCCGTCCTGTGACGTGATGGTGGTCTCGGCCGGCGACACGCCGGCGCGCCCGGCGGCGACGCGGAGCCGGATCGGCGAGACGCTCGGCATGCCCGCGCGGTCCAGCACTTCCACGCGCACGCCGACCAGGGGCGCCGGGCGCTCGGGCCACACGCTCGCCTGCAGACGCGCGGGCCTGCGCTCGAGCTGGAACGACACCCGGCGCTCGAGCGAAGAGCCGGTACCCGCCAGCGCCACGCGCAGCCGCGCCTCGTGCCGTCCGACCGTGAGCGGGCCGGCGGGACGCCACACCACGGTCGATCCTCTGCGCTCGGGCTGGACCGGCTGGCCATCGAGCCACATCTCGATCTGGTCGAAGGCGCCGCTCACGCGCCCGACGAGGCTCGGCCCGTCGATCTCGGTGAAGCTCGTATCGGAGCGGCCGTCCCCGCCCAGCGCCTCGAACGAGTCGAGGCTGGGCGCGCCGCGCGCGAAGAAGTGGGCGATGCCGAGATAGAGCGCCTCGGCCTCGAGACGCTGCTTCTCCGGCAGCTTGAGCCGGCTCTCGACGTCGGGATTGGTGAGATACGAGGCCTCGGTCAGCACCGCCGGGGCGTCGCTGTTACGGAGGACGAAGTAGTTGCCGGGCAGGAGACGCTGCCCGTGGATTCCGAGATTTCGCTTGAGGAAGCGATGGATGCTGGCAGCGGCGTCGAGCGAAGCTCCTTCGTCGCCCAGCTTGTAGTAGGTCTGGGTTTCGTTCTTGTCGTGGGCGCCGCCGGCATCGGCGTTGTGATGGACCGACACGAACAAGTCGGGCGTGAACGTGTTCGCGATCCGCGTGCGCTCGGCCAGGTCGCCGCGCAGCGTGCTGTCCGACGCGGTGCGGAAGTCGAGATTCTCGCGACGGGTCATCAGCACCTGGGCGCCGCGCGCCACCAGCAATCTCTCCAGCTCGAGCGATACCGCCAGGTTGACTTCGGCCTCGGTCAGCCCGTTGACGCCGAGCGAGCCCTTGTACGCGCCGCCGTGTCCGGGATCGATCACGATGCGCCGGTCGCGCACCGCCGTGCTGTCGACGGACTCGAGGCTGTCGATGCGCTGCTCGTAGCCCGGCTCGGGACGCGGAGAAGGAGAGGCGGTGGGCGGTGTGGGAACCTCGCCTGGACGCGGTGGACCGCCGCATCCGGCCAGCGCCCCCAGACTCACGAGGGCGAGCAGCGCCGCCATCCAGGGGGGATGCATCCGTGCGTCACGCTCCATGGAGCCGGCACTTTAACAACCCACCTGAGAAGGGACAACCCTCGCCGGCAGAATCATTTGGCTTGCCCGATCCCGATTCGCGTGCTAGTGGTACGCGCTTGACTTGCGCCCTTTGAGAGGCACCTGCGCGAGCACGTCGGCTCGCCCGACCAACCCAATCCTGGAGGCAACGACATGAGGTCGCGCTTAGGACTGCTCGTAGGCTTGGCCGCCTGGCTCGGTGCTGTGTCTCTGGCGGGCTGCGGTGGTTCGGCGACCGAGGAGCTGGTGATCGGCGAGTACGGCTCTCTCAGCGGCAGCGACGCCACCTTCGGCCAGTCCACCAAGGCCGGGGTGCGGGTGGCGCTCGCCGAGCTGAACGCCACCAAGGAAGGCAAGATCGGCGGCCTCACCGTGCGCGTGGTGGAAGAGGACGACCAGGGCCGCGCCGAAGAAGCGGCGACCGTGGTGCAGAAGCTGATCAACCAGGACCGGGTGATCGCCGTGCTCGGCGAGGTCGCTTCGTCCCGGAGTCTCGCCGCCGGCCCGATTTGCCAGAACGCCGGCGTGCCCATGATCTCGCCGTCCTCGACCAACCCCAAGGTCACTCAGGTCGGCGACTACATCTTCCGCATGTGCTTCCTCGACGACTTCCAGGGCTGGGTGATGGCCAAATTCACGGCCGAGAACCTCAAGCTCAAGCGTGTCGCCATGCTCAAGGACGTGAAGAACGACTACAGCATCGGATTGGCGCAGTACTTCACCGACGCCTTCAAGAACATGGGCGGCCAGGTGGTCTACGAGCAGGCCTACAGCGCCGGCGACCAGGACTTCCGCTCGCAGCTCACCGCCATCAAGGCTCGGAACCCGGAGGCCATCATCGTGCCGGGCTACTACACCGAGGCCGGCCTGATCGCGCGCCAGGCCCGCGAGCTCGGCATCACGGTGCCCTTGATCGGCGGGGACGGCTGGGAGAGCGGCCAGCTCATCGAGATCGGCGGCGAGGCGCTGAACGGGTGCTACTACTCGAACCACTGGGCGCTCGACTATCCGGATCCCAAGCTGCAGGAGTTCCTCAAGCAGTACCGCGCCGGCAACGGCAACGCGGATCCCGACGCGATCGGCGGGTTGGCCTATGACGCCGCCACGGTGCTGTTCACCGCGCTGCAGCACATGGCCGAGCAGGACCCCGAGACCTTCAAGGGACTGTCGTCCAAGATGGCGGGAACCGAGCAGCGCAAGGCGGCGTGCAAGAAGCTGCGCGACCTGATCGCCCAAACCCACGAGTATTCGGGCGTCACGGGAGTCATCACGCTGGACGCCAACCGCAACGCCACCAAGCCGGCGGTGGTGATCGCGATCAAGGACGGCAAGAAGACTTTCGCCGCGCAGATCAAGCCGCAGCCTCCTGCGTGATCGGGTGTGACGCCTTGCGTCCTCCCACCTGATCCGTGTCGGAATTCCTGCAGCAGCTGGTCAACGGAGTCACCTGGGGAAGCGTCTACGCGCTGATCGCCCTCGGGTACACCATGGTCTACGGCATCCTGCGCCTCATCAATTTCGCCCACGGCGACGTGTACATGCTGGGCGCCTTCTTCGGGCTCTACGCCGCGCGGTGGATGGGGGCGGCGCGTGATCCGAACATCGCGCAGGCCCTGGCCGTGCTGGCGATCGCGATGGCGGGATGCGGTGTCGTGGGCTACGTCATCGAGCGCTTCGCCTACAAACCGGTGCGGCGTTCTTCGCGCCTCGCCGCGCTGATCACCGCGATCGGCGTTTCGCTGCTGCTCGAGAACGGCGGCATCCTGCTGTTCGGCGCCGATCCCAAGTTCTTCCCTCAGATCATCGCGCCCAAGAACCTCGCGCTCGGCGGGGGGGTGACGATCTCGAACCAGCAGATCATCATTCTCGTGGTCTCGCTCGGCCTCATGCTGGGGCTGCGCTTCATCGTCCTCAACACCCGGGTCGGCAAAGCGATGCGCGCGGTGTCGCACAGCCACACCGCCGCGGCGCTCATGGGCATCTCCGTAGACCGCATCATCTCCTTCACCTTCGTGCTCGGCTCCGTGCTGGCCGCCGCCGCGGGCGTGCTGGTGGCCCTGCAGAACCCGAAGATCGAGCCGCTCATGGGCATCATGCCGGGACTCAAGGCCTTCGTTGCCGCGGTGCTGGGCGGGATCGGCAACATCCCGGGGGCGGTGCTCGGCGGGCTGGTGATGGGAATCGCCGAGGTCATGGTGGTGGGCTACCTGTCGCCGACCTATCGGGACGCGATCGCCTTCGTCCTGCTCATCGTGATCCTGCTGGTGCGCCCGGCCGGCATCCTCGGCAAGGCCACGGCCGAGAAGGTGTGACTTGAAACAGGCGGCCTGGCTGATCGGGGTGCTGGCGCTCCTCCTGGTGGCCGATCTCGCGCTGCGTCGCGTGCTCAGCCCTTACCTGCTCCAGATCGTGGTGCTGTGCGGGATCAACGTGGTGCTGGCCGTGTCCCTCAACCTGATCAACGGCTTCACCGGGCAGTTCTCGATCGGGCACGCCGGCTTCATGGCGCTCGGCGCCTACGGATCGGCGATGTTCTCGCTCCATCTTGGCGCTGGCTGGGTGTCGAAGCTCCAGGGGCTAGGACTTCCGCAGCCCATCGCCGCCGCGCCGGCCTTGCTGATGGCCCTGCTGGTCGGAGGGCTGTTGGCCGCGCTGGCCGGCTACCTGGTCGGCCTTCCTTCGCTGCGGCTGCGCGGCGACTACCTGGCGATCGTCACGCTCGGATTCGGCGAGATCATCCGTGTGCTCATCCTCAACATCGACGTGATCGGCGGAGCGCGCGGCCTGCCCGGGATCCCGGGATGGGCGAACGTGTTCTGGGTGGGTGTGGGCGTCGCCGCGGTGCTGGCGGTCGCGCGCAATCTCGCCCACAGCAGCCACGGCCGCGCGCTGTTCGCGATTCGCGACGACGAAGTCGCGGCCGAGGCGCTGGGGGTGGACACCACTTCCTACAAGGTGCTCGCCTTCGTGATCGGAGCTTTCTTCGCCGGCGTCGCGGGTGGCCTGTTCGCTCATTTCCTGAGCTACCTCAACCCCAACTCGTTCACCTTCATCAAGAGCATCGAGGTGATCGCGATGGTGGTGCTGGGCGGCATGGGCAGCATCTCCGGCTCGGTGCTGGCGGCGATCGTCCTGACGCTGCTCCCCGAGCTGCTGCGGCCGGTCAAGGAGTACCGCATGGTGATCTACTCGCTGATGCTCATCGTGCTCATGATCACCCGCCCGCAGGGCCTGCTCGGCACTCGGGAGATCACGCTGTCCTGGCTTCGTCGGCGGCGTGCGGTGCGCGAGGCGGCATGAGCGCGCCGCTCCTCCAGCTCGAGAAGGTGACCATGGCCTTCGGCGGCCTCAAGGCGGTCGCCGATCTCGACCTCGAGGTGGCGGCCGGCGAGCTGGTCGGGCTGATCGGACCGAACGGCGCCGGCAAGACCACGGTCTTCAACGTGATCACCGGGGTCTACGCGCCGACCTCGGGGCGCATCCTGCTCGAGGGGCGTCCCATTCAGGGGCTCAAGCCCCACGCCATCGCCAGGCGCGGCATCACCCGCACCTTCCAGAACATCCGGCTCTTCTCGACCCGCTGCTGCCGCGACAACGTTTGCATCGCCGCGCACCACCACTCGCGGGCCACGCTCTGGGACGCGCTGCTACGCAGCCCCCGGTTCGACGCCGACGAGCGGGCGATGAAGCGCGAGGCCACCGATCTGCTCGATCTGCTCGGGCTCTCGTCGTGGGCGGAGACAACGGCCTCCGACCTGCCGTACGGACAGCAGCGGCGCCTCGAGATCGCCCGCGCGCTGGCCGGCAAACCCAAGCTTCTGCTGCTGGACGAGCCGGCGGCCGGCCTCAATCCGCAGGAGAGCGACCAGCTCATGCACCTGATCGAGGATCTGCGCGGGCGCTTCGGACTCACCATCCTGCTGATCGAGCACGACATGCGGGTGGTGATGGGGATCTGCCAGCGAATCGCGGTGCTCGACTACGGGATCAAGATCGCCGAGGGCAACCCGGCGGAGATCCGCAGCAACCCCCACGTCATCGAGGCCTACCTCGGTGAGGAGATCCAAGCCGACCTGGGCGCGGGGGCCTGATGCTCGAAGTCGATCGCCTCGACGTCTATTACGGGGCGGTCCACGCTCTGAAAGGCGTCACGCTGCGCGCCGATGCGGGGGAGATCGTCACGCTGATCGGCGCCAACGGCGCCGGGAAGTCCACCACGCTGCGGACCATCTCCGGCCTGCAACGCCCGTACCGCGGCGCCATCTCCTTTCAGGGCAGACGGATCGACACCCTGCCGACGCACGACATCGTGCGGCTGGGGATCGCGCAGGCGCCCGAGGGGCGGCAGATCTTCCCGAGGATGAGCGTGCGGGAGAACCTCGAGATGGGCGGCTTTGTCCGGGACGACGCCGAGGAACTCGCCGCGGACCACGAGGCCATGCTGGAGTTGTTCCCCCGGCTGCGCGAGCGGCTGGACCAGAAGGCCGGCACCATGTCCGGCGGCGAGCAGCAGATGCTGGCCATGGGCCGCGCCCTGATGGCCCGCCCGAAGCTCTTACTGCTGGACGAGCCCTCCCTGGGCCTGGCGCCGTTCCTGGTCAAGGATATCTTCCGGATCATCGGCGAGATCAACCGCCGCGGCACCACCGTGCTCCTGGTGGAGCAGAACGCGCACATGGCCCTCGAAGCCGCCGGCCGCGGCTACGTCCTGGAAACCGGCGAGGTCGTCCTCGCCGACACCGGACGGGCATTACTGAATAACCCCCAGGTGCAGCAGGCATACCTGGGAATGTAAGAGGTCAGGT
>DASTBI010000048.1 GCA_035712145.1 Candidatus Eisenbacteria bacterium
GTAACGGAGGCGCCCAAAGGTACCCTCAGGCTGAATGGAAACCAGCCGAAGAGTGCAAAGGCATAAGGGTGCTTGACTGCGAGACCTACAAGTCGAGCAGAGACGAAAGTCGGGCTTAGTGATCTGGTACCTCCGAGTGGAAGGGGTATCACTCAACGGATAAAAGCTACCCCGGGGATAACAGGCTTATAGGGCCCAAGAGTTCATATCGACGGCCCTGTTTGGCACCTCGATGTCGGCTCGTCGCATCCTGGGGCGGAAGTACGTCCCAAGGGTTTGGCTGTTCGCCAATTAAAGCGGTACGCGAGCTGGGTTCAGAACGTCGTGAGACAGTTCGGTCTCTATCCGCCGTGGGCGCAGGGAACTTGAGAGGAGCTGCTCCTAGTACGAGAGGACCGGAGTGGACGAACCAATGTTGTACCAGTTGTCATGCCAATGGCATTGCTGGGTAGGTATGTTCGGTTGGGATAAGCACTGAAAGCATCTAAGTGCGAAGCTCGCCTCAAGATGAGGTTCCCCACTGGGTTAACCAGGTAAGACCGCAGCGAGACTAGCTGTTTGATAGGCCGCACGTGTACGCACAGCAATGTGTTCAGCGAAGCCGGCACTAATGGTCGAGGGCTTGACCTAGTTCACGCGACTAGCACGCAGCTGGATCGCGTTCGACGGTGGCCGATGGCCGCCGCCACGATGATTCGACGCTTCCACCTTCGATGTCGCCCCAACGGGCGACGGTCGAGAATTGAAGATCTATCCCGGTGACGCTAGCGGAGAGGCACCACCCGTTCCCATCCCGAACACGGAAGTTAAGCTCTCCAGCGCCGAAGATACTTGGGGGGCAACCTCCTGGGAAAATAGGTCGTCGCCGGGATATTTCATTTCGTCAGCCCCGTCGGTTCCTGCCGGCGGGGCCTTGCTATGCTCGACGCCGTGGATCGCGTCTGTCCCCTCCTCGGCCTCGCCTCCGACCGGCGAGTCGCCGTCGACGGCGTCGACAACGCCCACCGCTGTTACGCCGAGGCCACGCCGATCCCGCTCGAGCGGCAGCAGCAGGCCACCCTCTGCCTCACGGCGTCCCACGAGCGCTGCGAGCGCTACTTGGCCCATCTCGCGCGGGCTGGCCGCGGCACCGCTCCCACCGCGCTCGGCGACGGGCTCGTGTCGACCCGCCTCGTCCTGGCGCCGGAGCCGGCCTGGCGCGGCATCGCCGGGCGCGCGCGCCGGACGCCGCGAGGCCCCCTGGTGGCCGTTGCGGCCGTCGCGATGGGGGTCGGCCTCGGCGGCGTGGCCCTGGCCTCCGCCGTGATGGACGGGCGGCTCGGCGGAAC
>DASTBI010000049.1 GCA_035712145.1 Candidatus Eisenbacteria bacterium
GGCACCTGGGCGCGCCTTGCGCGCGAGACACTCGCATGGACGAAGCCCTTCACTAAGGTGCTCGACCAGTCGAAGGCGCCGTTCTTCCGGTGGTTCCATGACGGCGAGCTGAACGCCTCGTATAACTGCCTCGATCGCCACCTGAAGACGATCGGCGACAAGACCGCGATCATCTTCGAGGCGGACGACGGAAACGTCACCCGGATCACGTACAAGGAGCTGCACCGAGAAGTTTGCCGCTTCGCTAACGCACTCAAGTCGCACGGGGTGAAGCTCGGCGACCGCGTGCTCATCTACATGCCGATGTCCATCCAGGTGGTCGTGGCTATGCAGGCATGCGCGCGCATCGGCGCCACGCACTCGGTGGTATTCGGTGGTTTCTCCGCGAAGAGCTTGCAGGAGCGGATCATCGACGCCGGCGCGACCGAGGTGATCACCGCCGACGGCCAGTTCCGCGGCGGGCGTGAGATTCCGCTGAAGCCAGTGGTGGACGAGGCATTCGGGATGGGGGGCTGCGAGAAAGTGCGCAACGTGATCGTCTACCGGCGGAGCGGCAGCGCGGTGCCCATGAACGCGCCGCGCGACAAGTGGTGGGACGACGTCGTGAAGAGCCAGCCCGAAGTCTGCGATCCGGTCAGCGTGAATGCCGAGCACCCGCTTTTCATCCTCTACACCTCCGGCTCGACCGGCAAACCGAAAGGCATCCAGCACTCGACCGCAGGCTACCTGCTCTGGTGCGCGCTCACAATGAAGTGGGTGTTCGACAACAAGCCGAGCGATGTTTTCTGGTGCACCGCCGATGTCGGCTGGGTCACCGGCCACAGCTACATCACTTACGGGCCGCTCGCGGCCGGCGCCACCGAAGTTATGTTCGAGGGCGTCCCAACCTACCCGGATGCCGGGCGGTTCTGGAAGATCATCCAGGACCACAAGGTGAACGTGTTTTATACCGCACCCACCGCAATCCGCTCGCTCATCAAGGCGGGCGGGGACCTGCCGAAGAAGTACAACCTTTCCTCGCTTCGCATCCTCGGCACGGTGGGTGAGCCGATCAATCCGGAAGCGTGGATGTGGTACCACGAGACCGTGGGCGGCGGGCGCTGTCCGATCGTCGATACATGGTGGCAGACCGAGACCGGCGGCCACATGATTACGCCGCTTCCCGGCGCGATACCGACCAAGCCTGGCTCTGCGACTCTGCCGCTCCCTGGAATCTTCGCCGACATCGTGGACGAGACCGGACAACCGGTGGGGCGCGGAAAGGGCGGGATCCTAGTGATCACCAAGCCCTGGCCCTCAATGCTGCGCACGATCTGGGGGGACCCCGAGCGCTACAAGAAGACCTACTGGCCCGATGACTTCAAGGGCAAGCTCTATCTTGCCGGCGATGGTGCAAGCACCGATGAAGACGGCTACTTCCGTATCGTCGGGCGCATTGATGACGTGCTCAATGTATCCGGGCACAGGCTCGGAACGATGGAGGTGGAATCGGCGCTTGTAGCGAACTCCAAGCTCGTCGCCGAGGCTGCCGTGGTCGGCCGGCCCGACGAACTGACCGGCGAGGCGATCTGCGCGTTCGTGGTGCTGAAGGGTCCGCGGCCAAGCGGTGCCGAAGCGAAAAAGGTGGCTGAAGAGCTGCGCCAGTGGGTGGCGAAGGAGATCGGCCCGATCGCGAAACCGAAGGACATCCGCTTTGGCGACAACCTGCCGAAGACCCGCTCGGGCAAGATCATGCGGCGCCTGCTCCGCGCCATCGCGAAAGGGGAGGAGATCAAGCAGGACGTCTCGACGCTGGAGAACCCGCAGATCCTCGAGCAGCTGAAGCAGAGCACCTAGTTGAGCGATGTCGTCGTCACGCTGCGCGTCCTGGTCGAGATCTGCCTGTTTGCGCTGATCGGCCAGGGCGTGCTGGCCGTCCTGCCGGGCGTCGACCGCGAGAAGAACCTTTTCTATCTCGTCCTCAAGACGATCGCGTCGCCGGGGTGGCGCGTGGCCCGGTGGGTCTCGCCCCGTTTCGTCCTCGACCAGCATGTCGGCTGGGTGGCGCTTTTCATCCTTGGGATGCTGTGGCTTGCGCTCGCCGT
>DASTBI010000050.1 GCA_035712145.1 Candidatus Eisenbacteria bacterium
CAGTCACGCGCACGCTGTTCCCCGACCAGGACCCCGTGGGCCAGGTGATCCGCATCAAGAACCTGCCGTTCCGGGTGCTGGGCACCCTGGCCCCGAAGGGCCAGGGCCAGTTCGGCGACGACCAGGACGACTTCATCCTGGCGCCCTACACGACCGTGCAGAAGAAACTGCAGGGCCAGACACACATCAACCGCGTCACGGTCTCCGCCGCGCGCTCGGACCTGGTCGAGGAGGCCGCGGTCCAGATCACGCGCCTGATGCGCGCGCGCCACCGGATCAGCAACCCCGAAGAGGACGACTTCAACGTGCGCACGCTCGAGGAGATGGCGGCCACGCGCACGGAGATGGCGCGCACCATGACGCTGCTGCTGATGAGCGTGGCCTCGGTCAGCCTGCTCGTCGGCGGTATCGGGATCATGAACATCATGCTGGTCTCGGTCACCGAGCGGACTCGAGAGATCGGCGTGCGCAAGGCGCTCGGCGCCACGCAGAGCAACATCCTGCTCCAGTTCCTGATCGAGGCCGTGGTGCTCTGCCTGCTGGGGGGTGTGGTCGGGGTTCTGGTCGGCGGGGGCGCCGCCATGCTGCTCAAGCAGCTCTTCCAGTGGCAGACCTCGGTCGACGGTCTGGCGGTGCTCGTGGCCTTGATCTTCTCGGGGGCCGTGGGCATCGGCTTCGGCGTCTGGCCCGCGCGCCGCGCGGCGCGGCTCGATCCCATCGAATCGCTGCGCTACGAATAGCCGGGCTTCAGCGGTCTCCGAAATTGGCCGATGACCGATCCATGAGACCGGTGTGGATTCGCTGGTTGACCATCGCCCCGCTCGGACTTGGCTTGATCGCCTGCGGAAACTCGAGCGGATCGCGCCAGCCGCTCACGGAGCGGCAGCGTGACAGCGTGATCGCGGGCTCCACGCTACCGGGGGCGGCCACGGTCGGAAAGGCGCTCGAGCGTTCCGACGACGCGAAAGAGCGCGCCGCGAGTCTCGATTCCCTGACGCGATAGCACACCTGGGTTCCCACGAGACGCACCGCCAGACTCGCGCCGTGGCTCCCGACGTTCGCGCTCGCAATCGGCCCCGCTGCGTCCTGCTGCGCTGGTCGCCCGCGCTCGCCGCCGTCGTCGTGGCGTCGACCAAGGTCGTTTACACCCTGCGGGCGCCAAACGCCGCGGGCGAGTACACGATCAGCGCCGGTTCCTCTACGGCACGGAGAGGCGACCACCCTGGTCGTGTCCAAGGACCGGGTGGCCGCATCGATCCCCTCGGCGGCGCTGGTGCCCACTCGGGCCGCGTCGGTTTGGCCAGGCCCATCCAGCGAACGGTTCAATAGTTGGCGCCAGGTCTCGATTCCGGAAGCAGGCCCCGGGGTTACTTGGATATTCCGCTTGCCGTACTCTACCCCCCGGGGCATACTTCCGCGTCTTTCGGTCGAGTAGGATGTCGTCGACGTTCAATTCCGCCAGGGACAACTTGGCGGTTTTTTGTTGGCGATGTTCGCGATCGAGGTCACCGGTCCACGAGGATCGGTTGGTGACCGTCCCCGGATCGGGTGCGGCGTATACGCAGGGCGATTGCCCATCAGCAAGGAGTCGCAAGTGGCTCGTGGCACCGTGAAGTGGTTCAACGAAGCGAAGGGTTTCGGCTTCATCTCCCAGGAGAACGGCGAAGACGTTTTCGTGCATTTCTCCGCGATTCAAGGCGAAGGGTTCAAGACGCTGGCCGAGGGTGAGACCCTCGAGTTCGACGTCACTCGCGGACCCAAGGGGCTGCAAGCCGCCAACGTTCGTAAGGTCTAGCTCGAACCACATCTTCACGTCTCCGGGGCGGCCTCGACAGAAGCCGCCCCGGTTTTTCTGGGAGGCTTTTGCCCGTCTACCTGTTGCTTTTGGTCACGCTCTCGGTGTTCGTGGTCGCGGTGGTCCATGCCAGTTTCTTCGAGTGGTGCTTTCACCGCTACTGGCTTCATCGACCTTGGCTGCCCAAGAACGTCTTCACCGCGCACACGCTGGTTCACCACCAGCTCTGTAAGTTCGAGGACACGTTCCACGTCACCGAAGAGGAGCAGCACGAGGCGCTGCACTTCCAGTGGTGGGGCGGACCCTTCTTGATTCTGCTCAACGTCCTCCCGTGGGCCGTCGTGGGATTCGCGCTGGAGTGGTGGCTCGGATTCGACCTTCCCATGATCGCCATCACGGTCACGGTCGCTGCGACGTTCGGGGTCTACTATGCGGGCTACGAGGGATTCCACTACCTGATGCACAAGCCCTCGATCCCGTTCATCGAAGGGCTGGCTTTCTTCCAGTTCCTCAAGCGCCACCACCGCATTCATCACGTCCACATGGACCGGAACCTGAACGTTCTGCTGCCGATCGCCGACTTCCTGCTCGGGACACTGGAGCTCGAAACCCCGGTTCCGGCCGTTACCCCCGAGAGCGCCCGACGCCTGGCGCGCCGGCACAGCCGGCGACTGCCTCACTAGAGCCGAAGCCATGCCATTCAGCAGGCTGGGCCTGCCTCCCGCGATCGTCAAAGGCGTGCGGGCCGCCGGCTACACCGACCCCACTCCGATCCAGCTCAAGGCGATTCCCATCGTCCTCGCCGGCCACGACCTGATCGGCGCCGCGCAGACCGGGACCGGCAAGACCGCCGCCTTCGTGCTGCCGATTCTCACCCACCTCATGAAGGGCAATCCCGCGTTGCGCGCGCTGGTGCTGGTGCCAACGCGGGAGCTGGCCGCGCAGGTCGAGACCAACGCGCGCGACTACGCGCGCTTCACTGCCGTGCGTGCCGGAGTGGTGTTCGGCGGCGTGCCGATCGGTCCGCAGGAACGCATGCTGCGGCACGAGGGCGTCGATCTGCTCGTGGCGACCCCCGGCCGGCTGTTGGACCTGCACGGCCGGCAGAGTGTGAGCCTCGAGGACATCGAGGTGCTGGTTCTCGACGAGGCCGATCGCATGGTGGACATGGGCTTCGCTCCTGATTTGCGGCGCATCCTCAAGCTCCTGCCCACGCGGCGCCAGACCTTGATGTTTTCCGCCACCATGCCGCCCGAGCTGAACCGGGTGGCCACCGAGGCCCTGCATCATCCCCAGCGCGTCGATCTGGCCCCACCTTCGCGGCCCGCGGCAGGAATCACGCAGGCCATCTATCCGGTGTCCCGCCATCTGAAGACCGAGCTGCTCGACCAGGTCCTGCTGGGCGAAGGAGTCTCGAGCGCGATCGTCTTCACGCGCACCAAGCGCGGCGCTGATCGTCTCACCCGCTCGCTCCAGCGCCGTGGCCACAGCGTGGCAGCCCTGCACGGTGATCGCAGCCAGAGTCAGCGGGAGAAAGCGCTCGCCGACCTGAAACGTGGTCGCGTGCAGGTTCTGGTGGCCACCGACATCGCCTCGCGCGGGATCGACGTGGACGACATCTCACACGTGATCAACTTCGACGTGCCTCACACTCCCGAGGACTACGTGCATCGCATCGGACGCACGGGCCGTGTGCAGGCCGTGGGGGATGCGTTCACGCTGATGAGCCCCGAGGAGAAGAAGGACGTCGCCGCGATCGAGCGCTTCCTGGGCCGTTCCATCCCACGCGTGATGGTGCCCGACTTCGACTACCACCAGACGCCTCAGCGCGAGGGAGGACGGCCGGAGCCCCGCCGGCACCGAGAACGACCCCACAGGCAGGGGAAGGATGGGGATCGGCGCGGGCACGCACAGCCGAGCGGAAACGGCGCACGCCGACGGGAACGCCCACGAGACGATCGTCCTCGACCAAAGCCTGCGGGCTCGCCTACGCCAAGCACGGCTCGAGAGTCGGCGGAGAGCCACGGCCGGCGCCGGCGACGAGAGACGTCCAGGGATCGGCGTCGCAAACGGCTTTAGCCGGTCGCTCCTTCGGTCATTCCTCCCGTTATTCCTTCAGTCGCTGTCTCCAGGGTCTTGGCGCCCTCCCGCTTGCCCTCCATGAAGCTCTTCCCGAATACGCACTCGGCAGCGTACTGATTGTGAGCTCGACATCGGAGGCGAATGCCCTCGGTGGTCGGCTCGCCGCCAAGGGCTACGGGATCGATGTGGTCGAACTCGAGCCCCTTGCGCTCCGAGCAGCGATGACCATCGGCACTGATGAACGTGCATTGTGCGCCGTCACGTTTCCACACGGCACGCTTCACATGATTGGGGATGTACCGTGGGTTCCTGCCATTCGTCGACTGTGGCACCCGAGGCTTGTCCGTCGCGGCAAACTTCTGCTTCTCGAGCTTGGCAATAAGCACGTCGAGCGCGCGATCGAAGACGGATTCGATATCGCCAGCGGCCACTTCGTGGCCGAGAAGATCTTGCGCGTAACTCAGCTTGTCCCGCGTGGCCTGGCTCATTGTGAGGTGGAGCGAGAAGCGCTGCGCGGCGATGGGCTTCACCTGCGAACGCAGAGAAATGTCAAAAAACTGCCGCGGGGCAGTTTTGCTTGACGTTTCTGGGACCTGCGATTCCATCGAGGGACCTTCGTGGCTCGTCTCTGATGTGGGCGTCGGGTCCGATGTCGCGATGGACTCGATCATCGGAAGCTCTTCGGATCGTGGGAAGCGCCGCGCGATCAGGAGTTCGATTTCGCTCGTTGGCATTCCTTCGGCCGACAGCAGCAGCTCGCGAGCATTCTCCTCGGTCAGGTACGGCGCCAGCAGACAGAGTCCGCTGAGATGCAACCGCCCTTCCGCGACCGCCTGGAACACGGTTGGGAAGCGCCGAGCGATGCCGGCGGCCTGGAGCCGCTTGTGAGCGGCGTCTTTGGACAGGCGGAGCTTGCCGACACAGTACGCGTGCATCGAAGAGTAGCCGGCAGGAACGTACAGTCTTCGAGCGCGGAACTCGGCGATGTGAGCCAGGAGCAGTGCTGTGGTCTCGCGTTCCTTCGCGATGAGCGTGGACAGGCTTTGATCGAGGGCGTAGTTGCTCAGATGCGATAGCGAATAACCCGTCATGGAACTCTCGACGGGGGCTGGACGTCGAGGGGCTAACCATCTCTTTCTATCACACGATAATTCTCACGCCAACATCATTAGCGGGATGCGCGCTGGTTTCAGTGCAAATGAACCAGTCCCATGACCACAAGAATCGGAATCAGCACGGCGATGATCGCTTCTCCGGCGATGAATCCCGAGGCCAGGGGCGTGACGTGCCGCTCGTAAGACTGCCGCGAGGTCATCCGCCACAGCTCGCCGAGGAGACCCCCGACGAACATCGTGAACACCGCGCTCCCGGGAACCAGCATCCCAATGCCGATACCGGTGGGTGAAGGCGTCCAGCGTCGGCGGCCAGGGTCGTTCTCCAGGAACGTCAGTAGCACCCCGATGGTCACGCCGACGAGGAGCGCCACCGCCGCTCCGGGAGGAAGCGCATGGACACCGGCCGAGAGAATGCGCGCAAGCCCGGCGAAGCGCTGCGAGATGGGCGATTGGAGTCCGTTGTCTCCTCCGATCCCGTAAGTGTCGCGCAGGAGCGGGTAGACGAAAGCGACGGCGGCAGCGCCGACCGGCACGGCGATGAGCTGGGCATAAGTGAGGAAGCGGGGCGTGCTGCCGATCAGGTGGCCGGTCTTGTAGTCCTGCATCAGGCCTTCCGACTGCGAAGCCACCGAGCCGGTCACGCCGCTCGCGGTGAGGTTGTGGAGCATGGAGCCGGGCGCGACCGCGCCGAAGATGCCCTGCATCATGTTGGTGAGCGCGCTGATCGGTCCCCAGTTGGTTTCCCCGAGCACGCGGATGCCGACCAGCATGAGCGGGATCGATAGCACGATCGCGATCGCGGTGAGGCCGAAGGGCATCCCAAGACTGAAGCGCTGCACCAGCGCGAGCGCGACCGCGCTGGCGATCGAGCCCCAGATCACCCAGCGCAACGGGAACTCGCCGCCGACCGTCGCCGCAGTGAGGCCACGGAAAGACTTCACCAGCACTTTCCAGCGCAGTGCCAGGGTCGTGAGGCCCCCGGCCACCAGACAGCCGACGGCGGGCCACAGGATCCAAAGCTGCACTTCGCGGCGCACCAGGTTCGCCACGAAGCCCTGGTCCACCAGGATCGGAGGGGCGATCACCCACGCGATCGTCATACCGATCACCATGCTGGTGTTGATGCGCATGCCGACGAGCAGCCCCGATCCGATCGAGAGCAAGCTCCAGCTCATGCCCACGTTCATCTTCGCGCCCAGACCGCCGATCGGCAGCATCTCCGGCAGGCGGTACCACACCTGACCGAGCAGCCGGGCGTCCTCGCGGATCGTCATTAGGAACCCGGAGAGCACCGATCCGATCGCCATCGACCGCGCGGCGCCGCGGGACTCGCCGCCCTTGCCGTCGAGCACCACCAGCGTCTCCGCCGCCGCCACGCCGTCGGCGAAGGTGAGCTTCTCGTCGACGACGAAGTGCTTGCGCATGGGCACGCTCAGCAGGACGCCGAGGACCCCGGAGCACGTAAGCCACAGGAATGCCTGATGTGGCTGGAGCACGTAGGTGAAGCCAGCCGCCGGGTCCATGCGCAGCAGGTCGAAGGCCGCCATCAGCGTGCAGAGGAAAGCGGTTTGCCCCGCCGAGGTTCCCGCGGTCTGGACGATGTTGTTCTCCCACCGATGGAAGTTGCGCGCCAGGATCCCGAGAGCGAGATAGCCGAAGAAGGCCGAGACCACCGAGATGTTCGGCCCGAAGCCGAGCTTGAGCACCACGTAGGGATACGATCCGCCGATGACGGCGGCCACCACGATGGCCACCAGCACCGAGCGCAGCGTGAACTCCCGTGCGTCGGCTGGCTTCACAGGGAGGATGTCGACGGGTGCGGTGCTTTCGGCTGAGCTCATGGAGCGGCCTCGAGTAGGTCGGCAGGGAGGTGGAAGCCGGCGAAGCCTACAAGCGCGCCTGGGGCGCGTTCAACGCGGGCCTTGGTGCGACGCGCCGGGAGTCCGGTTCAACGCGGCCCTCGGACCCGGCGCGCCGGACTCCCTGCGACGGGTCGGGACTCCCTGCGACGCCTCGGGGCTCCGTGCGACGCGGGCAGGGGCCGCGCTATAGTTCGCGACATGGTGTCCACTCCTCGCGGGTCCCGGCGCCCGGCCTGGCCTCGTTCCCTGGCCGCGGCGGCCCTTGGCGCGTGCATCCTGGCTGCGTTTTCCGGGCCGAGCATGGCGGACTACGCGGACGTGAACGGGATGCGCATGTACTACGCGGTGCGTGGCAAGGGGCCGGTCCTGGTGCTGCTGCACAGCGGGCTGGGCAATGGGCTCCAGTTCATCCGTCAGATCCCCGCCTTCGAGAAGCAGTATCGATTGGTCATTCCCGACATGCGCGCCCAGGGCCGGACTCCCGATCGCGAAGGTCCGATCAGCTATCACGCGATGGCCGAGGACGTGATCGCGCTCATGAACCGGCTCGGCGTCCAGCGCTTCGATGTCATGGGATGGAGCGATGGAGGGAACTGCGGGATCGATCTCGCGATCCATCATCGCGATCGCGTGAAGCATCTGGTGACGTTCGGAGCGAACGCGTCTCCGGACGGCGTGCGCCCTCAGGACCGCGCCTGGCTGGACACGGTGACGGTCGCTTCGCTGGGAAACGATGTCCGAGCCGGATGGATGGCGCTCGCGCCCGATCCGCGCCAGTACGACGAGGCCATGGGCAAGCTGCTCCACATGTGGAGAACCGAGCCACGTTTCACCGCGAAGGAGCTGGGCTCGATCAAGGCGAAGGCCCTGATCTGCGCCGGCGAGAACGACATCGTCCGCCGCGACCACACGGAGTCGCTGGCGCGCTCGATTCCCAAAGCCGAGCTGTGGATCATTCCCGGAGCGTCGCACGGCGCCATCCAGGAGAAACCCGACGACGTGAACGCCAAGGTGCTCCAGTTCCTGGCGCGATGAAGGCGAAGCTTCCGTACCACGGTCGGCACGACCGAGAACGGCAATGCCGTACGAGGTGTCTCGAAAGGAGTCTTCGATGAGCGGACCCAACATGATGGCCGCGCTGCCCAAGACGGGAAGCACCTCGGAATACGTGGCTGCTCTGATGGCCCTGGTCAAGGCCAGGAACCCGTCCGAGGTGGAGTTCCATCAGGCGGTGCACGAGGTGGTGGATTCGCTGACGCTCGTGCTCGACCGCCATCCCGAATACCGCTCGGCCCGCATGCTGGAGCGCATCGTGGAGCCGGAGCGCGTGATCATGTTCCGCGTGCCCTGGATGGACGATCGCAACGAGATCCAGGTCAATCGCGGATTCCGCATCGAGATGAACAGCGCCATCGGTCCCTATAAAGGGGGACTGCGATTCCACCCTTCGGTGAATCTGGGCATCCTCAAGTTCCTGGCGTTCGAGCAGGTGTTCAAGAACTCGCTCACCACGCTGCCGATGGGCGGGGGCAAAGGTGGCTCGGACTTCGATCCCAAGGGGAAGAGCGACCAGGAGGTGATGAAGTTCTGCCAGAGCTTCATGACCGAGTTGTGGCGCCACATCGGACCGAACACCGACGTTCCGGCCGGCGACATCGGCGTGGGTGGGCGCGAGATCGGCTTCCTGTTCGGGCAGTACAAGCGCCTTGCCAACGAATTCACCGGGGTGCTCACCGGCAAGGGCCTCCACTGGGGCGGCTCGCTGATCCGGCCCGAGGCGACCGGCTATGGCTGCGTCTACTTCGCCCAGGAGATGCTCAAGAGCCGCGGCGAGTCCTTCGAGGGGAAGGTGTGCCTGGTCTCGGGCAGCGGAAACGTGTCGCAGTACACGGTCGAGAAGCTGCTCGATCTGGGCGCCAGGTCCGTCACGCTCTCGGACTCGAACGGCTTCATTCACGACCCGGACGGAATCGACCGTGACAAGCTCGCATGGGTCATGGACCACAAGAACGTGCGCCGTGGGCGCATTCGGGATTACGCCGACAAGTGGAAGGGGGCGCGCTACGTTGCCACCGATCCCATGCAGGATGCGAATCCGCTGTGGGACGTCCCGGCCGATTGCGCATTCCCGAGCGCGACCCAGAACGAGATCAACGCGCGCGACGCCGCCAACATGGTGAAGAATGGAGTCATCGCGGTCGCCGAAGGCGCCAATATGCCGTGCACGCTCGAGGCGGCTCACATGCTCATCGAGAAAGGCGTGCTCTTCGGTCCGGGCAAGGCGGCCAATGCGGGCGGGGTCGCCACCTCGGGGCTCGAGATGTCGCAGAACAGCATGCGCATGTCGTGGACGCGTGACGAGGTGGACCACCGTCTGCACCAGATCATGGTCTTGATCCACAAGGCCGCGTTCGAAACCGCGGAGCGCTACGGCACGCCGGGAAATCTGGTGAACGGCGCCAACATCGCGGGCTTCCTCAAGGTGGCCGACGCGATGATGGACCAGGGACTGGTCTAGC
>DASTBI010000051.1 GCA_035712145.1 Candidatus Eisenbacteria bacterium
GGGCGAGCCGAGGTAGCCCGGCATCAACCCGAGGCGCCCGCTGCGATCAGGAAGCGACACGACGTTCCGGAGCGGCAGCACCGCATCGCCGCGGGCCAGCGTCGCCAGCGCGTCCGCCATGACATCGACGCACTCGGCCATCGGCAGCAGCCGCTCGACGTCGGATTGCGAGATGATGCGCACGTCCATGGACTCTCCCGTGAGAAGAACGACTATAGCGCCTCGCGCGGGATCAGCCCCGGGGCCCCGAATCCGCCGAGAATACGATAAGTCAGCGCGAGCGAGACCGCGCCGGCCCGAACGTACTGGTCTCCGATCATGAAACCGCTGGAAAGCTTTCGGTTGCTCTGCTGCTCGCTAGCGAGGATGGTGAGCTGGAGCCGGTCCTGCACATACCATGTCGCCGAGACGCCGTAGAGCCACGACCACCGGTCGTCTACCGTGTCGACGTCGTTCTGGAGAAGGAAGCGGTTGTAGTTCAGGAATCCCGAAGCTTCCCAGTGATCCGCCAGCATCCAACTCAGGCGTCCAGACGCCGAGCCCAGCGTTCCATCGACTCCCGACCGCGTCGGGAAGAGCGCCTCGCCCGACACATCGGCCTGCCAGCTCATGCCAAGCGGACGGTAGTACTCGCCGCGCATCCCCAGGAACGTCTCGTCGTTGGTGGCGTCCTGCTGGTAGGACGAGGACCCGGTCACCGGCGTCCACAAGGAATCGTCGACGGAAGTCTGAGTGAAACTGGATGCGTCGATGCGGGTCACGTAGCTCGCGTGCTGGTCCAGCAAGGAAGGTCCCACGAAGCCACCGACGCGTCGCAGAACCGGTGAGCGGGGCACCACGTCGGGCATCAACCCTCCCCTGGTGTGGGGCTCGCCCGCACGCAGGACGGCATCGGGGGTGAGTCCTCCGTCGGCAAGGACGCCGTCTTCCCGGAGGATGTCCTCGATGCGGTCCCAGATCGCGCGAGCCGGGCGCTCCCGAAAGAACTCGTACTGGAACCGGGTGGTGAGCAAGGCGGCAAGCTTCTGGCGTGCCGCGGGCGAGAGCGATCGTGTCAAACCGCCGGTTTCGAGGAGGCGTTCCTCCAGCACGCGAGCCTCGTAGATCGAGCTGGCATCCCGCACATGGCCCACTCCAATCATCAAGCGCGTCGAGACGGCTGTGGCGTAATCCCACTGCTCAGCGGACGCTCGACCGACATCCCGGATCGAACTGCCGCCGATCACCTGGCGGACATCCTGGCGCAAGCCGCTCCACTGCTGCCTGTATGAGCCCGAACCGAAGACACTGAGCTCGATTCCGATCGCTCGACCAGGGTAACGCCGGTGCGTGAAGCTCGCGTTCCAGTCTTCCACTCCCCGTCGGTCCTCGCCATCCAAGTACCCGAACCCGAATGTCTCCTGGTGTGTCCAACGGCCGAGTCCCGCGGCAGTGACGAGGAGCGATACCTGGCTCATCATGGGATCGGAATCGGAGAGCCAGACGAATCCGGTTCCGGCGCGGCCTGCCAGGGAACGGTCGCTTGCGTTCCTCACGGGGATGCTCTGGAACACCTGACTCCCATCCAAGCCGAGCTGGACCCTCCAGTCGATCAGGTCGTGAGCCGGAATTCGAAAGTCGTCGAAATCGTCGGCGGCCGCCGGACCGGATGCGGCCATCACGACCGTGAACACGACACCACGCCAACGCTTCATCCTCATGGCATCACCTCTCCCGCGGCTGGCGCGAAGACGGCCGCCAGACGCTCGGGATCGAAGTTGCCGCCGGAGGCAATGGCGACCACCGGACGGCCCTTGCGGGGAGCGATCTTTCCAGCCAATAGCGCCGCGGTGGCCGCGGCTCCCGAGCCTTCGACGTAGAGCTTGGCTCGGGTGATGAGCAACTGCATCGCCTGGATGATTTCGTCTTCCGTCACGGTGACGATCTCGTCCACCGCTTCGCGGGCGATATCGAGCGGCAGCGCGCCGACGAACGGCGGCGTCATTCCATCGGCCAGCGTGTTGGCCGGCCGCGACACCGGGATCGGCTTGCCCGCCGCCAACGCCTTGGTGAGACCCGGACCCTCCTCGAGCTCGACCGCGACCAGGCGCACGCCCGGTCGCAGTCCCTTCACCGCCGAGGTGACGCCGCCCATCAAGCCTCCACCCCCGACCGGAACCACCACCGTGTCGATCGCCTCCGCGTCTTCGACGATCTCGAGGCCGACCGTACCCGCTCCGGCCAGGACGACGGGGTCGTCGAACGGATGGACGAAGGTCATCCCCCGCTCGGCCTCGACCTGACGCAGCCGATCGAAGAGCGTGGCCCGGTCGGCATGCAGAATGACCTCCGCGCCATAACCGCGCACGGCCTCGAGCTTGGAGCGCGGCGCGTCCTCGGGCATCACCACCGCGCACGCGGTGCCGACGGCGCGCGCCGCCCACGCCACCGCCTGGGCGTGGTTGCCGGCCGAGACCGTCACCAGGCCCCTGTCCCGCTCGGATTCGGGAAGCGAGAGGACCTTGTTGAGGGCGCCGCGCGGCTTGAACGAGCCGGTCTTCTGGAAGCTCTCGCACTTGAGCGACACCGGCGCGCCACAGCGCTCGCTGAGCGTCCGGCTCGACCACAACGGCGTCCGATGGACACGGCCGTGGATGCGCTCGGCGGCGGCTCGGATCTCGGCCAGAGGAATCACGCGCGGCATTGTACGTGCGGGCCTCCTGGGAGCAGAGTGGCTCTTTCTCGTGGCAGAATGGTGGCAGGCTGTCGATAATTTGCGGGACTGGATTCCCGTCATTCCTGGAGGCTTCCTTGCGCATCGCCGCCATCGACATCGGCACCAACTCGATCCACATGGTCGTGGCCGAGGCCACGAGCGGCACCTCCTTCGAGGTGGTCGAGCGCGAGCGCGAGGTGGTGCAGATCGGCCGCGGCTCCTTCCACGGCAAGCGCTTGCGGCCCGAGGCGATCCGCCGCACGGTCGACGCCCTCGCCCGCTTCGTCCAGCTGGCGCGGCGGTTCCAGGTGGATCGCATCCTGTGCACGGCCACGGCGGCGGTGCGGGAGGCCAGGAACGGCGGCGACTTCCAGTCCGCGGCGCGGAGGGTGAGCGGGATCAGCCCGCGGGTCATTCCGGCGGAAGAGGAAGGCCGCCTCATCTACCTGGCGGTCCGGGGCGCCCTGCAGCTCGATCACCATCCCGCCCTCATCGTGGACATCGGCGGCGGCAGCATGCAGATGGTGGTCGGCAATCGCGACCGGATGATGCTGGCGACGGGGGCTCAGCTCGGCGCGCTGCGACTGCGCGAGACCTTGCTGGAGAGCGACCCGCCGTCGCGTCGCGATCTCGAGCGGCTTCAGCGCACGGTGCGCAAGCTGGCCAAGCCCGCGATCGAGCAGGTGCGCGAGCTGCGGCCGGTCGCGGTGTACGGATCGTCGGGATCCATCCATGCGCTGGCGCAGGCATCGCATTGGCTGGAGAAGGGTGGCCCGATCGAGCACATCAATGGCCACGTCCTGTCGCTCCAATCCCTCAAGCGACTCACACGCCGCCTGGCGCGCATGTCGGAGGAGGAGCGCCACGCGCTCAAGGGTCTCGACGCCAAGCGCGCCGAGATCATCGTGCCGGGCGCCGTGGTGCTGCAGCACGTGCTCGACAAGGTCGGCGCGGGCGGCATCGTGATCTCGGACTTCGGCGTGCGGGAAGGTCTGGTGAGCGACTACCTGGAGTTCCACGCGGCCGAGCTCTCGGCGCTCGACCAGGTGGATGACCTGCGGCTGCGCAGCGTGATGGCCCTGCTGCAGAAGTTCCAGATGGACGGTCCCCACCCCCGGCACGTCGCGACGCTTTCACTCGCGCTGTTCGATGGGCTGGCGCCGGAGCACGGACTTCCTGCCGAGACCCGCGACCTCATGCGCTTCGCGGCGCTGCTCCACGACATCGGCTCCGCCATCGGCTTCGACGGGCATGGCGAGCACTCTCGCTATGTGATCCTGAACGGCCGGCTGCGCGGCTTGTCGGGCGAAGAGGTGGCGGTCGTGGCGAACGTCGCCCGCTATCACGGCGGAGGCCGGCCGCGAAAGCGCGACGAGCACTACGGAGCGCTGCCCAAGAACCTGCGCCGCACGGTGCAGTGGCTGTCGGCGATGCTACGAGTCGCCGAGGGGCTCGACCGCAGCCACTACCAGCTGGTGAAGTCGGTCGACGTGGCACGGCGCTCTGGCTCGTTCATCCTGCGGGTGAGCTCGAGACGGGACGCCCAGCTCGAGCTGTGGGCCGCGCGGCACCGCACCGAACTCCTCGAGCGGCTGCTCGGCAAGCCGGTGAAGATCGCGCTGCGCTCGCCTCAGGCCGTCAAGGCCGAGGAGTCGCGGCGGCGCTCGTCACGGCCGCCGCAAGACGTTCCAGCGCTCGCCATCGTGCCTGGACGGCCCGATCGCGAAGCCAGATCAGCGCCTCGTGCCGTGCGTCGCGCCCCTTCGCGCGGGCCCGCCACGCGCGGCGGGAAATGAAGTCGCGCAGCACCGCGGCGTCGTGCACCGCACCCAAACACTGTTGAAGCTCCCGGAGCGGGGCGAGCCGCTCGGGGCTTCCGCTCCCCGGCGCGGCCATGGCTTCGAGATGGTACCGCCAGCGCTTGACCGCGATCCGCGCCCGGTGCAGCGCCTCGTCACCGTTCTCCGCGCCGGCGCTCAGACCATCGAGGGCCTCGGCGCGCAGCGCTTCGGCGCGAGCCTGAACGGCCGCGAACGCAGAAGCCTCACCCGAGAAGGTCGAAAGGCAGGCTTCGACTCTCATCACCAGCCCGGCGACCCTGCGGCGCCGGACCTCTCCCGCCGCACGGGCGCGGGCCATGGCCACCCGCCGCTCGAGCCGCTCGAGCTCGACGATCCCGACCTCGCGGACGGTGAGGGATTCCTCGGCGAAGAGCTCGGCGAACTGCTCGGCGAGCGCCTCACGCTCTCGC
>DASTBI010000052.1 GCA_035712145.1 Candidatus Eisenbacteria bacterium
GCATGCGACCCCATCTGGTGGAGTGAGCGTGATAACAGGTGTGACGCAGGAAGGTAGCCCAGCCCGGGCGATGGTTGTCCCGGGGCAAGCGTGTAGGCCGAGCGATAGGCAAATCCGTCGCTCATCCAGGCTGAGACGTGATGCGGATGAAAAGTGGGTGATCCTATGCTGCCGAGAAAAGCATCGACGCGAGGTTCCAGCCGCCCGTACCCCAAACCGACTCAGGTGGTCAGGTAGAGAATACCGAGGAGATCGAGAGAATCGTGGTTAAGGAACTCGGCAAAATGCCCCCGTAACTTCGGGAGAAGGGGGGCCGGATTCGTGAAGGGACTTGCTCCTGGAGCGTTGAAGGCCGCAGAGACCAGTGGGAAGCGACTGTTTACTAAAAACACAGGTCCGTGCCAAGTCGCAAGACGATGTATACGGACTGACGCCTGCCCGGTGCTGGAAGGTTAAGAGGACCGGTTAGCCTCACGGCGAAGCTGAGAATTTAAGCCCCAGTAAACGGCGGTGGTAACTATAACCATCCTAAGGTAGCGAAATTCCTTGTCGGGTAAGTTCCGACCTGCACGAATGGCGTAACGACTTCCCAGCTGTCTCAACCGCGAACTCGGCGAAATTGCATTACGAGTAAAGATGCTCGTTACGCGCAGAAGGACGGAAAGACCCCGTGACCTTTACTACAGCTTGGTATTGGTGTTCGGTGTGGCTTGTGTAGGATAGGTGGGAGACTGTGAAGCGGGCACGCCAGTGTTCGTGGAGTCATTGTTGAAATACCACTCTGGTCACTCTGGATATCTAACTTCGAACCGTGATCCGGTTCAGGGACAGTGCCTGGTGGGTAGTTTAACTGGGGCGGTTGCCTCCCAAAAAGTAACGGAGGCGCCCAAAGGTTCCCTCAACCTGGTTGGCAATCAGGTGGCGAGTGTAAGTGCACAAGGGAGCTTGACTGTGAGACTGACAGGTCGAGCAGGGACGAAAGTCGGGACTAGTGATCCGGCACTGGCAAGTGGAAGCGGTGTCGCTCAACGGATAAAAGGTACCCCGGGGATAACAGGCTGATCTTCCCCAAGAGTCCATATCGACGGGATGGTTTGGCACCTCGATGTCGGCTCGTCGCATCCTGGGGCTGGAGTAGGTCCCAAGGGTTGGGCTGTTCGCCCATTAAAGCGGCACGCGAGCTGGGTTTAGAACGTCGTGAGACAGTTCGGTCCCTATCCTCCGCGCGCGCAGGAGACTTGAGAAGAGCTGTCCCTAGTACGAGAGGACCGGGACGGACGAACCTCTGGTGTGCCAGTTGTCATGCCAATGGCACGGCTGGTTAGCCACGTTCGGACGGGATAACCGCTGAAAGCATCTAAGCGGGAAGCTCACTTCAAGATTAGGTCTCCCACCCCACGAGGGTTAAGGCCCCCTGGCAGAACACTGGGTTGATAGGCCAGAAGTGTAAGCCTGGCAACAGGTTCAGCCGACTGGTACTAATAGGCCGAGGACTTGACCAAAACACCAATCACTTTCGCGTCCACTGTGCAAATCTGAAACAACGAACACCCACGTGTTCAGTTGCATAGAGTTACGGCGGCCATAGCGGCGGGGAAACGCCCGGACCCATTCCGAACCCGGAAGCTAAGCCCACCAGCGCCAATGGTACTGCACTCGACAGGGTGTGGGAGAGTAGGAC
>DASTBI010000053.1 GCA_035712145.1 Candidatus Eisenbacteria bacterium
CACGAGGCCGCCAGGTTGAGGAAGCAGTAGAGCGTGCCGACGCAGTTGAGCACCGCGTGGCTTCCGGCGACGAGCCACATATTGGGGTAGGCGACGTACATGGCGGCGAAGCCGAGCCCGGCGAGGAAGGTGATCGCCACCGAGAACAGCGGGTCCGGATAGATGACGTGCATCCACGCGCAGGGTTTTAAGGGAGCGTAGATCGCCTATCTCCGTCGGCGGTGGAACGGCCGGCGGAGCGGGGCGATGGGGCTGCGGTGGGTGCAAGCGTTGCGGCAGCGAGGAGCACGTCAAGAACGGCTTCATGAAGGGCCTGCAGCGCTACCGCTGCAAGGCCTGCGGGCTGAACTTCACCGACACGCCGCCGCGCGGCATGCCGCTGCGGGTCAAGGTCACCGCCGTGCTGCTCTACCTGAGCGGGCTGTCGATGAACCGCACCGCCAAGCTGCTCGGCGTGTCCACGCCCAGCGTGATGACCTGGATCGAGCAGTTCGCCGAAGCGTACGCGCAAAAGCCCGAGCCGGAAGGCCGGGCGGTCGTGGTCGAGCTGGACGAGATGTGGCACTTCCTGAAAAAAAGCGGAACAAGCTCTGGGTCTGGAAGGCTCGGGATCGTGCTTCAGGCCGCGTGGTTGACTGGGAGTGCGGCGGTCGTGACGCCGGCACCTTGAGCCGGCTGCTCGAGCGCGTGGAGCGCCGGAACCCTCGTCTCTACTGCACCGACGACTGGGCGGCGTACGCCGAGCTGATCCCGCAAGGGCGGCTGTTCGTCGGCAAGGAGGAGACGCACGGCATCGAGCGGGACCATTCCCGCCAGCGGCACTGGCTGGCCCGGTTCCGCCGCCGCACCTGCGTCGTGTCCAAGGCCAAGCGGATGGTGGACGCCTCTATCGCGCTCTTCGTCCGCTTCGGTGACAGCGCCGGGATCACCGAACTCATGTCTATGCTGGCCTAAGACCCTGATGATGCGATGGAGGCGGCCCTAACCACAACCCCGGATCGCTTCTGGTGTTTCAATAACGGAATAACAATCCTTCGCCGCGGGGCGACTAGAACGCCCCTTGACGGTAGATCAACAAGCTGGGGTGTGTTCGAATGCGATGGCGTCAGCGTCGTGAACGGCGCCCAGGCCGTCGGAGTCGTTTGGGAAGTAGCTAGGGGGCGTCCGGCCTGCTTTTCGGGCTCGGATGCCAAAGTTCATGTTCGCCTAATCTCGCTTGAGCGTTGCCCGCCAGATTTTGACCTGGACCTGACGACTGCCACTAGAGCGGAATCCTACCAGTCTGGATCGTAGCCGGCGGCGGTGAAGTAGTTGGCGCACTCGTTCGGGGTGAAGGTTTCGACGAGGCGGCCGATGGCGGCCCAGAGGCCGTCGACCGTGCGCTCGGCGGCCTTGCGCAGAAGCGCCTTGAGCTTGGCGAAAGCGTTCTCGATCGGGTTGAAGTCCGGGCTGTAGGGCGGGAGGAAGCGCAGGCTGGCGCCCGCGGCCTCGATCAGGGCGCGGGTCTTCGCACCCTTGTGGCTCGAAAGATTGTGGCGTTTTTATACTTGACGGCACCAGCGGGAATGGTATCCTCTCGGCTCACGGG